>CAISZN010000572.1 GCA_903889985.1 uncultured Hyphomicrobiales bacterium
CCGGTTCACATGGAACCGAACCTGGTCATCGAATTCTATTCGCGCTAACCGTTTCGCTTAGCCCTTCGCCGGGCGGGAATCAGGGGCTGCCACAACTGTGTGGCAGCCCCTTTTTTGTTAAGTTAAATGGAGTCGAATATCCCCTGAATCGGGGATCATTCCATCAGGCCCATGTCAGCGGACGCTTCCTCGCGACATCGGATTTGGCCAAAATGATCTGATAGTTGGCTGCCTTCACCAGTCTTGTGCAGGCTGCCACTAATAATGGCGATCAAGCCTAAAACTTGACCTTTGCAGCACGTCACCTTCGCGTCACAAATCGTGATTGAGGCCCGGAAAAAAGTCGGACCCAATTGACATGCGCTGGGGGTTTAAATGTTAAAAAAGTTGTCAGCTTTCGCAGTCGGTGCTCTGGGAGTGACCGGCGCCATGGCAGCCGATCTGCCGAGCAAGAAGTCCGTTCCTGCACTGGTTGATGAGGACAGCGCTGTCCACGGTTATGTAGACATGACCTTTGCAAATACGCGCGTGACCGGCGGCGGCTTTCTGATCTATCCGCGCAGCGGGCTCTTCCAGACGGAAGCCGGCCTGTCGTTCGATCTCTACAAGAACAAGACTGCCTTCATCAATAGCTTCACCGTCTTCGGCGGTGCGTGGAGCGAGACCTGGACCAGCCCTCCAGTTGGTGGTCGTCACTGGCAGGAAGTTGATTGGTGGGTTGGTGCGAGCGTCGGCTTTGCAGACCACTTCAAGCTATCTGCCCAGCTCCTGACCTTCCAGTTCCCGGGCGGTGGCTCGATCAAGAACGCGACCGCGACGCTGTCCTATGACGACTCGTATCTCGGCTGGCCGATCACGATCAATCCCTACATCAACCTGTTCTATAACTACGGTGGTCTGTCGGCCATGCCGATGGGCAAGACCGGCACCTACCGCGTCGACATCGGCGTGAACCCGACCTACAGCTTCAAGAAGTCCGCTGGCATCCCGCTGACGCTCTCCGCTCCGACATGGATTGCTTTGGCGCCAAAGAACTTCACCTATGTGCCGACCCCTGCCAACCGCGTCTGCGGCCCGCTCAGCAACCTGACCTGCGCCACCAACACCGCGAGCCTGTTCTCCACTGGCCTGCAGGCCAAGTATTCGCTTGAGAACGTGGTGCCGAAGAAGTTCGGTTCCTGGTATCTCAAGGCAGGCGTTCAGTACTACCACCTGATGAACGACGCCGTGATCGGTACGCAGGTCCGTGCTGGAACCTACGCGACCTTCCCGCAGGCCAAGAAGGACATCCTGGTTGTGTCCGGCGGCATCGGCGTCAGCTTCTAAGCTCAGCTGATCTGACATTTTGGAGCGCGGCGGGGTTTTTCCCGCCGCGTTCTTTTTTGGGCTGCGCTACCCAAGGCGTGGGCCGATGCCTGCGCTCCCACGTGGCCATCGGCTCCCAAATGTGCGATTTTCGATGCCTGCGCACCCTGCCGGCAAACGGCCGGGGCACGGGAGGGAGGCATCGGGTGAAGATGATGGGTCGTCGTCTGAGCGGATTGGGTCTGGCCTTGCTCCTGACCCTCGCCTCCATTCCAGCCCACGCGGCAGATGCGGCGCTCATCGAGGCTGCCAAGAAGGAAGGCAGGGTCGTCTGGTACACGACCCTGCTCATCAACCAGCTTGGCGGGCCGCTGGCGGAAGCCTTCGAGAAGAAATACGGCATCAAGGTCGAGGCGACCCGCAACGACCCAAGTGAGACCATGTTGCGGCTCATTCAGGAGCATCGGGCCGGCAACATGCAGGCGGATGTATTCGATGCCTCCCTTCCGGCCAATGTCCTCGTTGCGGAGGGCGCGTTGATGAAATTCCAGCCGGATTTCGTGATGTCTTGGCCAAAGGAGCTCTATGATCCGGACGGCTACTGGACAGCTCATCGGCTTACGGTTGTAACGCCGGGCTTCAATACATCTCTATTGCCGCCGGGGACGGAGCCCAAAAGCTGGAACGATCTGCTCGACCCGAAATGGAAAGATCGATTGGCCTGGGGCATCAATCCGGGCGTGACAGGAGCCAGCGGGTTTATCGGACTTGTCCTTGCTGAGCTTGGGGAAGAAAAGGGCATGGACTTCCTGCGCCAGCTCGCCAGGCAAAACGTGACGGGTCTCAAGATTTCCGCGCGTGCCGTGCTTGATCAGGTGATTGCGGGGGAATATCCGCTGGCGCTTGGGATTCTCAACGACAATGTGCTCGTCAGCCGCAAGCTTGGAGCACCTGTCGCATGGATCCCAATGAATCCGGCCATGGCGACGATCTCCATGATCTCGGTGATGTCGAAGGCGCGTCATCCAAATGCTGGCAAACTGCTGGCGGAATTCGTCGCCTCCGAGGAGGGGCAGCGGATCGCCCGCGATCATGACTACATTCCGGTCAATCCGCTGGTGGAGGCACCCGATCCAGCCCTGCGCCCGGATGGCGTGCGCTTCAGGGCCATCACCTTCTCTCCCAACCAGGTCGAGGCCGGAATTCCCAAGTGGCACAAGGTTTTTACGGACCTGTTCCGATGATCTGCGGGCCTTCGATGGCAGAGACAGTGCAGGGATCCTGATGTTGCCGCATGCGCCTGCTGATGCAGAGGCCGACATCGTTGTCGTCGGGGGAGGTCCTGCGGGCTTTGCCGCCGCGCTGCAAGCCGGCCGTATGGGCGCACGTGTGATCCTGATCGAAAAATTCGACATGCCTGGTGGTGTTCATACCAGCGGGCTGCAAGGAGCAGCGGACAGAGGCATCGGTGGCATCCACACGGAGCTGATGACGCGCTTCGAGCGGGCCGGCTAAATCTACACAGCGACACAGGAGACCCATCCCGACTGGGCGGGCAATCCGATTTCGCATTACGAACATCGCAAGGCGCCGGGCTCCGAATTTCGTCGCATGAGCTTCAATCCGGAGGGCGCCGGCTGCCTCATGGCGCAGATGCTCCGGGAAGCGGGCGTCGAGACTTACTATGGCGCGAGCTTTCTGGACGCCATCGTGGAGCCGGGGAGTGGTGACGGCACGATCCGGCAGCTCGTGATCGAGACAGCTGGGGGCCGACAGAATATTGCTGGCAAGATCTTCATTGAGGCGACCGGTACGGCTGAACTGGTGGCGCGGTCAGGTGCGTCCTTTGTGCGGGGCGGCGGTGGGCAGCCGCGCACGGCCCAATGGGATGGCATTGAGCGGCCCGTTCCGGGAGGTCTCTTGTGGATCATGGGTGGCATCGATTATCGCCGTCTGCGGCGCCATCAGGTCGATGCGAAAGATCCGGTCCTTGCCAAGGCCATGGCAGAGGCGGTGTCGGCTGGTGACCTGCCTGCCGGGGTCTATCGTCCACGCATGGGTGGGCAGAATGTTTATGGAGAGGCCTATATCGGCCATCCCACGCTCGACATGAGTCCTATGGCGGCTGATGGCACCTATGTGCTGTGGCAGAACGTGCCCTATGAATGGGCGCTGCACATGGACGACAGCGCCAGGGACCATGCTCGCGCCAAGGAGGCGCTGCGCGGCTATATTCACGGCGAGGCTGCCTTCCTTCGCAAATATGTGCCGGGGTTCGACACAGCCTTCATTGCCAATGTGGGTCGCTATGTCGGTGTACGCGATGGGCGTCATCCGCGCGGAGAATATTTGTTCAACCTCGACGACGTGCGCAATGTGCGGAGCTTCCGCGATGCCGTCACGAGGCCAATGACGAAGACCTTTTATTGGGGCGGGCACCAGCAGCACACATTCGAAGTGTCCTATCGCTGCTTCCTGCCGAAAAAGGTCGACAACATGCTCCTGACCGGGGCATCCCTGTCCTTTGACTATGACACGCTGTTCATGGTGATGCGCAACTTTCCGTGGTGCACACAGACGGGTGAGATCGCCGGATTTGTCGCAGCGCGTTGCATCGAGAAGAAGATCAAGCCAAAGGACTACGAATTTCGCGAGCCCTATTTCTGAAAGGGCCGTGAACGATAACCTGGGAGGAATGGGATGAAGCTGCGTTCTGCACTTGCGATGGCCTCGCTGTGCGCTGTTCTGGCAGGTGGGCACAGGGCCCTCGCTGCCGATCCCGTCGAGGAATTTTATCGCGGCAAGACGGTCTCGCTTTGGGTGGGCTATGGAACCGGTGGCGGCTATGACAACACTGCCCGCCTTCTGGCACCGCATCTGGGCGACTACATTCCCGGGAAACCCAAGGTCGTCGTGCAGAATGTCACTGGAGCGGGAAGCCTGCTCGCGGCCAATAATCTTTATAATGTTGCGCCGAAGGATGGCACGGTCATTGGCATCTTTTCATCGACGGTTGCCATGATGCCGCTCTATGGAGATCAGGCCGCAAAATTCGATGCCCAGAAGTTCGGATGGATCGGCAATGTTCATCGTGACGCGCATTCCTGCGCTGTGTGGAAGGGGGCGGGGCAGGATATCCGCACCCTGCAGGACCTCATTGCCGCGAAGAATACTGTCGTGTTCGGATCTGATGGCGGCGATGCGCCCTTGACCCGTTGGCCATTGTTCCTGAAGAACGTCCTTGGTGCCAACCTGAAGGTCGTCGCAGGCTACAAAGGGACACGAGAAATCAATCTTGCGATGCAGTCAGGTGAGGCGGGCGGCAGCTGCGGCATGTTCGAATCAACCGTGCGCACGGCCTATCTGTCCGATTATGAGCGCGGTGACCTGCGGCTCTTTGTGCAGACCGGATACAAGCGCAATGCACCTTTCTTCAAGGATGCGACCAATCTCTATGACCTGCTGAAAACCGACGAGGAAGTGCAGATGGCGCGTCTTGTTTTTGGCGTGAATGAGATCACCCGACCGCTGACGGCACCTCCCGGCGTGCCACCCGAGCGTCTTGCGGCGTTGCGCAAGGCCTTCGTGGATGTGACCAGGGATCCCGGGCTCATCGAGGATGGCAAGAAGCTCGGCTTTCAGCTTGATCCCATGCCCGCGGACGAGCTGATGGCTGAGTTCAACGCGCTTTACAGGACGCCGAAAGAGATTGTCCAGAAGTCGAGCGTCGCGACGAGCACGCCCTGATCATTGACTTGACGAGCCTTCGGGTTGCCGCGATCATGCGGCCGCTGCCTTTTCGCGGAGATGACGGGGCCGAAAAAAAGACATAGCTTTTCCAGCAGACCTAAAAAATCTTGGGGAGGAAGCTATGACCGTCAGTCGCAGGCTGCCTGTGGTGCTGGCTTGGATCGTTCTGGGTGCAGGGCTTGCGCTCGCGCAACAACTTTCTGGGGAATGGTCTCGCCGCGCTCCTATGGCGGATTTGCGAACTGAGCCAGGAACTGTCGCCTTGGACGGCAAGCTCTATGTGATTGGCGGGAGCACGAAGGCTGTCGATGATCTGGCAACCGCGCTTGTCTATGATCCCGCAACCGACACTTGGGCTGACATCGCTACCATGCCGCGTGGACTCAATCATGTTTCCGCCGTTGCAGCAGGTGGCAAGGTCTATGCCGTGGGTGGCTTCTCGGGCCGTGTGCCCGGTTCTCGCGAGACGCGGCGCGTTCATCAAGGCGCTGAACCATTTGTCTTTGCCTATGATCCCAGGGCGAACAGCTGGTCAACCATGGCGCCTTTGTCCGCACCACGCGGATCTGTTGGAGTAGCCGTCGTTGATGGCAAGATCCACGCGATTGGTGGGCGTGGCCTCGACGTGAAGACTGTGCCAATCCATGAGGTCTTCGACCCAGCGACCGGCAAGTGGAGCGAGGCTGTGCCCCTGCCACGCAAGCGCGATCATATGGCGGTGATCGCTGCCCGAGGGCTCATTCATGTGATTGGTGGGCGCACCGATGATCGCGACGATAACGTCGGCGATCACGACATCTATGATCCTGCGACAAATTCATGGCGCTCGGCTCCGCCTCTGCCGACGCCGCGCAGTGGTGGGCAGTCGGCACTGATCGGCAATCTGATCATCGTCTATGGCGGGGAGAACTCGAAGAAGACATTCGACGAGGTTGAAGCCTTCGATCTCGATCAAAACATCTGGCTATCTTTGCCACGCGCGCCAACAGGCCTGCATGCATCAGCAGGCGCATCCATCGGCGACACGATCTATTTCCCGGGCGGGTCGACAGGTCCCGGCGGAGATGGAACCACAGCGCAACTTCTCACGTTACGCCTGAAGTGAGGTCAGTCCCCGGCGATCTCGCGGGCCTCCTTCACGAGATCGGCCGATGCGCCATAGATCTCGTCGAGAACCTGACGGGATTCTGCAGCATTCTTCGGTGTCACTGGCATACGCAGTTTGGCAGCGTCGGCAAGGAATGCGGGATCTTTCATGGTCTCATCGAAGGCCTGCCTTAGAATTTGCAGGCGTTCTGCAGGAACGTCCTTCGAGGCGATGAAGGGGCGCCCGACACCGCTTGAGGCGGTAAGCAGCTTGATCAGGTTTCGCGCATGCTCATCCGGTGCGATATCGGCCATGTAGGGGATATTGTCGGGCATGCCGGGAACCACGGAGGGCTGCGACTTCAGGAGCGGTAGGATCTTGTCGCCATCGATCCATTCGACGGGAATGCTTGCCCAGGCACCACAGTCGCCATCGAGCTCGCCGCGTTCAATGGCAAGCCTCTGTTCTGCGCTGCCTGGATAGCCCAGGACCTTCTGGACGTTCACGCCGAAGATCCGCTTCAGAATGTTTTGATTCACATAGGCAGAGGTACCTTGGCCGACGTCACCCATGTGGACGATCGGCTTCTTGCGGACCTCATCGAGCGATTTCACCCCGAAGCCGCGCCAGACATAGCAGGCGGTCACATCGACGCTGATGCTGCCGACCCAGCCATAGTTGCGCAGGTCGACCTTGACGCGCTCGGGGAACATCTTGCTATCCGCCACAAGTGCGAAATTGAAGGTGTCGAGATAGGTGCCATCCTTCGGCGCACGGGTCTCAAGAAACTGGATGGACGTGTAGCTGGAGGCACCAGGCATATTTGTGACGACGACGTCGGGCTGGCCTTTGATGTGACGGCCAAGGTGACGCGCTAATAGGCGAGCATTGATGTCAAACCCGCCCCCGGGTGAGAAACCGACGAGAAGTGTGAGCGTCTTGCCCTTGTAGAAATCCTCCGCCTGCGCCGTGGCCGTCCCGGCCATCAGGCACATCAGGGCGAAGCACATCTTGTGCAATCGGGTCACGCTATCCTCCAAATTGTCATTTTCTGCAGCCATTTTGGCCTTGTCGCGCACGAGACGCAATGGTTCTTGGCCCCTATGGTCTTGTCAGGGCCTTGGATTTTGCACGTTGTTGCTGGCGGCCCGTCACCTGTACGGGAGGGCAACTTTGCTGCTTTGCGGTATGTGACTTTCCGGGAGCGCCTCGTTGCGGTATGGACCTGCGGCCGTGGTGCACACCAGGGCTGCGTTCTTTCCTTCCTTCAGCCTCGTCGGACCCATGCTTCACCGTGTCCTGATTTCGATCGCCTGCCTCGCTCTCACGATGTCTGTTGCGCCGGGCATGGCGCAGGCGCCTCTCGCCGCGAAGGCTTCGCAGCCAAGGGCCTGCAGCTTTCTTGATCTGAAGCTCGGTCCTGTTGTTGAAGCGAGCGCGGATGACGAGATCCATATCGATCGCGAGCAGGAGCGCCTGCGGGTCGTCTCAGGTGCATCGGTCTCGCTTTACGACCTCAATCGCGGCGGCTCGGCCGAGTTGAAGGAGTTGCTCCGCTTCTCCGGCCAGCCGTCTGGTCGAAAGGTGCTCAGTGCTTCTTCGGAGGGGGTGGGCAAACCCAGAAGCGAATTCTTTGCCGACCGGCTTGCTGCGCAGCCGGAAATCGTTCTGCCGAACGGTCGGCCGGTTTCCGTGTCGCGACTCTATGTGAACAATTACATCGTTAAGGTCGGCACAAGCGATCGCGATGCCTATCTGCGCTTTGCGCTCGACATGCGGTCCGGCCAATATTGTGGAACGCCCATCCAGAAGCTCGGCGCGTCGCTGCGCAGGGGGCTGCATTCGCAAGTCGTCTATTTCCTCTTCGACGAAATATCGTCCGGGCGTATTGCCGAATATGCGGACTGGCTTCGATACAAGCCGATCTTCGACACATTTCTCAAGCCAAAGGAGATTGAGGAGTTCCTTGAGGTCTATGGCTATCGGTCTGCAGAGTTCGGTGTTTCAGAACCGGGACTGGCGCTGATGGATCCCGACAAGCTCTGGGCCTTTGCCTGGAATCAAGCAGCAACGCTTTTCCATAACAAGGACTCTGTTCAATTCACCGATCTGTCGATCTTTCAGCGCGACGGTGTCGTGAACTACATTGTTCTCGGGACGCAGCCCATCCCAGGTGGCGTGACTAACAAATATGGCTTTTTCACACGGCAGGAAGACAGCGTTCCTGTCGCATCCTTCTCAGGACAGCGCAGCATCGCGTGGACCTGGAAGCAGGGTGAGCGCGAGTTTGCTGCAGATGTGAAAATGTCCGAGCCGCTAGCATCTCCCAAGCCGACCATCACGCGCTTTCCCGGACATGCGCGGCACGGTGTGATCTTTCTTGATGCGACGATGATCAAGGCTGATGTCGATGATCTGCTCAAATCTTACGGCGGATACTATCGCGCGCTTGGCTTTCATTTTGGCCGGCAGATACCGGTTCCTGACGTTCCTGCCGCCTTCGAGCGCGAAGTCGGTGAGGGTGATCTCGACTATCTGGTGCGCGACGGTCATTCAGATGGCGATGATGAGAATGTCATCGTGCTTTATCCCGACGGTTACATGATCGAGGGGAAGCGACAGGGGCCCGATGGAGAGGAAACCATCAAGCTCGTCTATAATCTCAAGAAGGAGCCGAAGACGCAGCGCATCCGTTACGACAAGTTCAATGAGCTCCTGCGCAAGCGCGCCGCGAAAATGAAGGACCCGCTGGTCTTCGTGGACGGCAGTTGCTGGGGCATTGAAAAGGCCTGGTTTGGCTTGAGCCAGGCACCCTCGTCCCTGTTGATTGAGATCTCGGCGAATGCGTCGGTCAATTTTTTCGAGAATGTCGACCGGAATTCCATGCGGCGGCTCTTCGATGCCATTCGGCTCGGCCATTCGTTTGAAGACACCCGAAAGGCGCTGGCCGAACTGCCGGGATATTCCAGCAAGCGCGAGGACTGGTTTGTCTTCCCCGACGATGACCTCTATCCGCAGAGGACTCGCATCCTCGCGATCGACAAACA
>CAISZN010000573.1 GCA_903889985.1 uncultured Hyphomicrobiales bacterium
CGCCATCGCGACGGATTCCGCCCTGTTCCAGCTCTCGCGCTTCGTCGGCCCGGCACTGGCTTCCCTCGTGATTCCGGTCTTCGGGGTTGGCGGAGCCCTGCTCATCCATGCCTGCGGCTCGATCACCTTCCAGACGATGATCGCCATGATGACCCTGCCGGCCTGGCAGGCGCGCGTGCGCACCCGTCGCAACATCTTCGCCGACGTCGCCGAGAGCCTCTCCTACGTCAAGACCCATCCGGGCATCTATCCCGTCTTCCTCATGCTGACGCTGGTCTCGGTCCTCATCCGCCCGATTCAGGACATGCTGCCGGGCTTTGCCGGCAGCGTCTTCCATGGCAGCGCTGTCGAGCTGGCGTGGATGACATCCAGCATGGGGATCGGCGCCATGATCAGCGCCGGCTTCATCGCTTCGCGCGGCCGCGTCGACGGGCTCACGAACAATGTGTTCCGGGGCTTTGTCGGCATCGGGCTCAGCGTGCTTGCCCTCATCGCCACCGACCGCATCGAGGTGGGCGTCGTCTGCGCAGCGCTGATCGGTTACACGCTCAACTCCATGTCGACGAGCACGCAGGCGCTGGTGCAGAGCGCGGTCGCCAACGACATGCGCGGCCGGGTCATGAGCCTCTACCTGCTCATCTTCCGTGGCATGCCGGCGGTGGGCTCGCTGATCGATGGCCTCATCGCCCATGCCTTCGGCCTGCGCTGGACTTTCGGCATCTGTTCGGTGGCCACCCTCATCGTCTGGGGCCTCGCCATGCCGCGCCGTCATGCCATTGCCAAGGCGCTGGAGCATCCTGCCCATCCATGAGGGCGGGCTTGCCGTGAGGGCAGACTTGCCTGCCCCTGCGATCGCTTTAAAAACGGAATGAGGTGCGAGATGCGCACCGCAGCGGAGTCCTGCCTTGCGCCTGCTTCCCCACATCGCCGTCCTCGCAACAGCAAGCCTGCTGGCCTCCCCCGCATTGGCGGCCGAGGGGCTCGATGGTGCGACCATGTCCGCGCTCTGGGCCCTGCCCTTCGCAGGCATCCTGCTGTCGATCGCGACAGGCCCTCTGCTGGTGCATCACTGGTGGCATGCACACTATGGCAAGGCCGCGGCCTTCTGGGGCCTGCTGGCGCTCATTCCCATGACGGTCGCCTTCGGACCGGAGCCCGCAGCCGCGGCCTTGTTCCACACGCTGGCAGGCGAATACATCCCTTTCATCCTGATGCTGCTCGCGCTCTTCACCGCGGCGGGCGGGCTCGTCATTCGCGGCAACCTCCACGGCAGCCCCGCGCTCAACACAGGCCTTCTGGCGCTGGGTGCCACGCTTGCCAGCATCATCGGCACAACCGGCGCCGCCATGGTTCTGGTGCGCCCGTTGCTGCGCGCTAATGACGCGCGAAAGCACAATGCCCATGTCTTCGTGTTCTTCATCTTCCTCGTCGCCAACATCGGCGGCGCGCTGACACCGCTCGGCGATCCGCCCCTGTTTCTTGGCTTCCTGCGCGGCGTGAGCTTCTTCTGGACGACGGGCCACCTCATCGGCGCGACGGTCTTCACCGTCGTCGTGCTGCTTGCCCTGTTCTTCGCGCTCGACACCTATGTCTATCGCCGCGATGGCAAGCCGCAGCGTGATCCGACGTCCGATGAGTCAGGCCTGCGGGTGACCGGCCTCGTCAATCTGGCGCTGATCGGCATTGCCGTTGGTGCCATCGTCATGAGCGGCATCTGGAAGCCCGGCATTGGCCCCACGATTCTGGGCACCCATCTCGAGATCCAGAATCTCCTGCGCGAGGCTGTCATGATCGTGGTCGCGATTGCTTCGCTCTGGCTCACCAATGGGGAGGAGCGCAAGGCCAATGGCTTCAACTGGGAGCCCATCCTCGAAGTGGCCAAACTCTTCGCGGCGATCTTCACCTGCATCATCCCAGTCATGGCGATCCTGCAGGCCGGTTCGAAGGGGGCCTTCGCGCCGCTGCTCGCCCTCGTGGCAAAGGCAGATGGGACGCCCAACAACATGGCCTATTTCTGGCTGACGGGCGTGCTCTCCTCGCTGCTCGACAATGCGCCCACCTATCTCGTCTTCTTCCAGATGGCGTCAGGCGATGCGGTGCAGCTGATGGGGCCGCTGGCGGAAACCCTGAAGGCCATTTCGCTGGGCGCGGTCTTCATGGGGGCCATGACCTACATCGGCAACGCACCAAACTTCATGGTCTTTGCGATCGCACGCGATGGCGGCGTGAAGATGCCTGGCTTCTTTGGATATATCGCATGGTCGGCTGCGATCCTGGGGCCGCTGTTCCTCGTCATGTCC
>CAISZN010000574.1 GCA_903889985.1 uncultured Hyphomicrobiales bacterium
ACAAGGTTGCCGGATTGCTTCGCGGCAGCGCTTGAATGGGTGCGCGTCCAGCTGTCACGGCCATAGCCGCAGACAACCGTCGTTGCCATGCCCGCATCGATCGCCATGACGGCGAGCGTGATGGCCATGATCTGGCTCGCGCCACCATTGTCGAGCGTCGTGCTGAACTTCGCATCGATGCCCAGGCGCTGGGCCATGACCTGATGGTGGGAATAGACGTCATCGGGCCCGCGCACCACGAGGCCATCCACATCCTGCGCGCTCAGGCCAGCTTCCGCCAGCGCACGATGGATCGCCTCTTCCAGAAGCGCCTGCGAATTGATGCCGACCTGTCCGAGCCGGCTCTTGCCGGTGCCCACGATCGCATATTTGTCGCGCAACCCGCTCATTCAGCGTCCGCCCTTTCCATAGTCCTGCATGAATTTCTGCATCCCCGGATCCAGTGACAGACCCTTGCCGACAATGTCGTTCAGATCTGCGGATGACACATATTCCGGAGACTCGCCCATGGTCTTGCGAGCCTCAGCAATGTAGTCGGGATCATCGTTGAGTTCGAGCACCGCCTTGCGCAGCGCGTCACGTGCCTGGGCCGGGGCTCCCGGTGGCAGGGCGATGAGCCGATACATGGCGCCATTGACCATGAGCATGGTCTTGTAGCCTTCCCACAGCGGCCCGTCTGGCGTCTTGCCCTTCACCGAGCGATAGAATTCCTGAAAGGGCTGGAAGGTCAGCTCCTTCATCTGCTTGGGCACCGTGAAGGTGCGCCCATCGAAGCCCGGATCGAAGAAGGCCGGCATCAGCACGCCCTGCTGCACCAGCGGCGCGACCTTCGCGTTATAGTCGGGCGGCGAGTCCGCATAGTAGTTGATCTCGCCACGCTGCAGCGCAAGCGAGGCCTGCGCCGATGAATTATAGCCGGTGACATATTTGTAGTTCACACCCAGCATGTCGAGCGTCATGCGCATGGACATGTCCTTGGGTGCATCGGGCCCCAGACCACCCACCACGAGGTCCTGCGCCTTTACAAGATCTGAGGGCTTCTTCAGTCCCGGCTTGATATCAGCGCGCATGTAGTGAATGCGCCCGCTTGGCACTAGCGCCACGAATTCATAGGTGCGGAAGTCCACCTTGAACTGGTCCGGGTTGGCCACATAGCGCTGGGTCGCCGCCGTGAGATAGCCGATGGTGAGGCCATCGCGGGGCGCGATCTCGCCGAGATATTTTGTGCCGATCAGGCCCGCGGCCCCGCCCATGTTCTGGACGACCACATTGGGGTTTCCGGGCAGGTGCCGGGCGATATGACGCGAAAGCACACGCGCCTCTGTATCGGTCGGCCCGCCGGCATCATAGTTGACGAGGATGGTCAGGGTTTTGCCGGCAAAGAAGGTCTGCGCCGTGGCCAGACTGGCAAGACTGGACGCAGACAGACCTGCGAGAATTGCGAGAACCATTTTCAACATGTGAGTCCTCCGGTTGTTGCCGCGGAGTGCTTGAATGCTATTTTGGGAGAATAGACCCATATAGCCGAACCAGCGTATCGCTGTCAAGCTATTTTTGGGACTATTATCATTTTTTCTATTTTTTCCTCGCATAGGGCCCCAACTCCTTGGCCGCCGCCTCGGCAAAGGAGAGGTCGATGCAGTCCTCGACCTTGAGCCCCTTGTTGGCCACCTCGCCCTCCGACTGGAAGAAGGCGAGGTCCCTGCGAATGCTGTCGATATTGGGAAGCCCATCGGGGTCAGCGGCCTGCGGCGTGATCTTGCGGACGAGGTCGGCCGGCATGCTGAGTTTCTTCGAAAAGATCTCGATCACCTCGTCGGCGCCGCCATCCCTGCGCCAGCGGCCGTTCTCGATGGCGTCGAGGTAATCGCGATTGCCCTTCAGGAAGGCCCGCATGAAGCGCCGGGCCACATCCTTGCGCTGCGACTGGAACTTCTCCCCGAAGAACAGCAGCGACAGTTCGAACTTGCTCCGGATCACTTCAGTGGGCGCAAATTCAACCGCGAGCCCTTCCTCCGCAACCATGGTCTTGTAGGGCTCGTTCATGACCGACCCGTCGATGGCCCCGCTCTTGAGCGCAGCCACCTGCTGGGGAAAGCTCATGAAGACCTTCTCCACATCGGCATATTTGATCCCGCCCTTTTCCGCCGCCTCGCTGAGCAGCGCGAGGGGCCCCACCCCTGCCCCGCCCTGGGCAAACTTGAGGCCCTTGAGATCCGACCAGCCCTTGAACCGACCACTGTCGACCAGTGCCTTGCGGATCATGAAGCTCTGGTAGCCATAGCCGGGCTCGGTGCGACCCTTGTCCGCAACGATGCGAACTCCGACCTTGCGATCGATGGCGTTGAAGAGGCTGACCGCGGTCGCCCCACCCCCCACATCCAGATCGCCATTGCCGAGCGACGGGATCATCTTGGCCGAGGCGTCGAAGACGATCAGCTCCGCCTCGATGCCCTCCTGCTTGAAGTAGCCCTTCTCGTTGGCGATATGCACCGCAATGTCGCCGGAGGTGTTGAGAACGCCAATCTTCACGACATCCGCAGCTAGCGATGGCGCGCGCGCTGCAGCCAGAGCCACCAGCGCCACGGATCCGATGCGAAGCATCCTTCCGATCATA
>CAISZN010000575.1 GCA_903889985.1 uncultured Hyphomicrobiales bacterium
GGACATCTCCTCCTTGTTCGCCATGCTCTCGCACCACTGCTGGGCTTCCATCACAGCCATGAGCATGGCGCGTGCGGCGTTCGGATTCTTGTCGACCCAGTCGGCGCGCATGCCGAGCGACTTTTCAGGATGGTGCTTCCACAATTCGCCAGTGGTGCAGGCCGTGAAGCCGATGCCCTGGTTGACGAGCTGCTCATTCCACGGCTCGCCGACGCAGAAGGCGTCCATGTTGCCGACCTTCATGTTCGCCACCATCTGCGGCGGCGGAACGACGATGGTCGAGACGTCCTTGTCGGGATCAATTCCACCAGCTGCGAGCCAGTAGCGAATCCATAGGTCGTGGGTGCCGCCGGGGAAGGTCATTGCGACCTTCACTTCCTTGCCCTCTGCGCGCTTTTTCTCGAAGACGGCCTTCAGCTTGGACGAGTCGAGGTTGGCGCCGGTGTCCTTGTATTCGTTGGAAACTGATATGCCTTGGGAATCATAATTAAGCCGGGCGAGGATATACATCGGCGTGGGAACGTTGTTGGTCGTCACCTTGCCGGTGGAGATGAGATAGGGCATGGGCGACAGGATATGGGCGCCGTCGATGCCGTTGCTGGCCCCGCCGAGCACGAGATTGTCGCGCGTCGCAGCCCAGGAGGCCTGCTTCTCGATCGACATTTCGGTCAGGCCGTATTTGGCGAAGATCCCCTTTTCCTGTGCGATGATCAGGGGGGCCGCATCCGTGAGTGCGATATAGCCGAGCTTCGCACCCTTGACCTCGGGGCCCGCGCCCTGCGCGAAAGCACCCGACGGGAAGCTCAGGCGGGCCGCGCTCAGCAGGGCGGCGGTGCTGGAGGCTTTCAGGATGTGACGGCGGGTCAGGAGCCCGGTTGCTTTGGCATCGGAAATCTTGGTCATGGTCTCGTCCTCAATCGGCACCGCAAAAAGAAAACGCCGCTGCTTCAGTCATCCCGGGGCGCATGGGACGAAGGAAACAGCGGCGTTGCTGTCGGAGGTCTGTCTCAGTGGTCAGTACGGCATCGTTGCCGAAGCCTTCTGTAATATGCAGAAGCCGTGCCAGAGGCCTGCCTCAGCCCAAGGGGCTGATAAACAGGTTCTATTTCTTATGCTTATGGTCCTGAAGTGCCTGTTTGCGGCACCGCGCGACGTGTGTTCAGGCAGCAGGCTGCGCAAGTTTTGTGCGACGCAACAGCCAGCCTGACTGGGGCTGCCACCGCAAATCATTCGGCCGGGGCATCAGCGACCCATGGCTCGATCGAAGAGATCCGGGCTGAAAACGCGTTCCGCTTCGTCGCGGTGAAGGGATGAGCTCGTCGAGGTCTGCCGGGCGGCGATCATTTCATCGAACAGCCATCCGGCATCTGCAAAGGAGGGTCGGTGGACGCCGGGGCCTGACAGGCGCACGAAATCCAGATCTTCCCGGCGACGCCCGCGGGAATCGAGGATCAGCTCGCCGTCGAGGGTGCGTGCGATGAGGGCCGCCGCACCATCGATGCGGTCGGCGCGGGACAGTCGATCTGCCAGCTTCTCGCGGTTCTGTGGGGCGGCGGCGAATTCCGAACCCGCGACAATGGCTCGCACAAGCCGCTCACCGGTTTCCGAGGTCAGATGCGGCGAGCTGTCAGGCACGGCAAGGACCTTCTCGGGTGCATTGGGCAGGATTTCGCTTCCCAGAGCAGCGATCACGCCCTTGCCGCTATCGACGGCAAAGGAATTCCAGGGGCTGCCGACGCAAAAGCCATCCACGAGGCCCCGATCCGCCAGGTCCGGCGCGAAGGGCGGCGGGGTCACCACGATCTCCACGTCCCGTTCCGGGTCGAGTCCTCCCTCGGCAAGAAACCGCCGAAGCAGGTAGGTATGGGTCGAGAAGGGGTAGACCGTCCCGAAGATCAGGGGACTCTTGCCCGCTGCGCGGCGTGCGGCGGCGGATTTTGCAAGGGCAATGGCTGTCCGGCGCCAGTCATCGAGGGCCATGGGGTCGCTGGCCAGCAGTTCATCGGCAACCCGGGTGGCGAGGGTGATGGCGTTGCCGTTGCGGTTAAGCGCCAAGGGTGCGCGGACCGGAAACCGTCTCTGGCCGATCCCAAGAGATGCAGCAATCGTCGCGGCGCCTAAAAAATGAGCAGCGTCGAGATGCCCCACCATGAGCTTGTCGCGCAGATTGGCCCAGGACACCTCCTTATGGAGTTCGACGTCGAGGCCCTCCGCCGCCGCAAAGCCGAAATCGACGGCAGCCATAAGGCCTGCGGCGTCGGTGAGGGGCATGAATCCGATCCGCAGGGCCTTCATCCCAACACCTCCGCAGCAGTGATGACCGCGCGGGCGACCTCGGCGATGCGCTTGTGCTGGTTCATGGCTGTCTTGCGCATGAGGCCATAGGCCGTCTCTTCGTCGAGCCCTCTGGATTGCATGAGAATGGCCTTGGCGCGATCGAGAACCTTGCGGTCTGCCAGCGCAGTCCGCGCTTCATCGAGTTCTTCCTGCAAGCGGGTGAATGCATGGAAGCGAGTGACGCACATGTCGACGATGTGCTTGACCCTGTCTCCATGCAAGCCATTGACGATGTAAGCTGAAACGCCCGCCTCGATCGCGGCGCGGGTCTGGTCTGAATCGGATTCGTCGACGAACATGGTCACCGGGCGCCGGACGAGCCGGCTGACCTGGAACATTTGCTCAAGTTCATCACGTCGCGGATTGGCGAGGTCGATGAGGATGACGTCGGGGTCGATCGCGTGGATGCGCGACAGGAGCATGTCCGTGGTTGCCAGCCGAACTATATTGGACAGGCCGCCCTGACGCAGCCCTTCCTCGATGATGGCGGAGCGCACCGGGCTCTCATCGACGAGAAGGATTTTCAGGCTTGTGTCCATGGGTTGGTTTCGGCTCCGACCTTCAACAATCTTGCATGATCCAAGCCACTTACCGCGCGATTCGCGCGTTGGCTGCGGGACTTTCCCAATTCTCGGGTTAACC
>CAISZN010000576.1 GCA_903889985.1 uncultured Hyphomicrobiales bacterium
GACAATACTGCCAAGCTGCTGCGTTGTGCTGACAGGCTCACCATCCCCGTGACCATCACGGAGCAGTATCGGCGCGGCATCGGGCCAACGCTTCCTGTCATTCTCGAAGCGGCCGGATCACGGGCCACAATTTTCGAGAAGATGAGCTTCTCCGCCCTTCAGGACGAGGCGATCGCAAGTCATGTGAAGACAACAGCACAACATGCCGGTCGCCCGCAGGTGGCGGTGGTTGGCATCGAGTCGCATGTCTGCGTGCTGCAGAGCGCGCTCGATCTCGTCACCGCGGGATTGCAGCCCTTCGTTGTCGTGGACGCCGTGACATCGCGCGCGCTCTCGTCGAAGGAGGCCGCGCTGCGCCGTCTTGCGGCCAATGGCATCGAACTGGTGACGACGGAAATGGCGATCTTCGAATGGCTGGAGCGTGCGGGCACGGATGAGTTCCGCGCCCTGCTGCCATTCATCAAGTAATCAGGCTGTATGTGTCGGCGCCTGCGTTTCCAGATGGGCGCGCAGTTCCGTCATCGAGCCAAAGCGGAAGGTGCCTTGGGGCATCTGGGCGTCGATGCTTCCATCCGCATAGAGCGTGTAATCGGCGCCATTGGCTGAATAGCGACCAACCACGGCCAATGTATCTGGAGCCGCAGGCGGCTCGCCTGCAACAGCGGGTGCAACCTCGACGCTCTGCACAGCAGGAGCTTCAGGAACAGGCGCCTCCTCACGACGCAACATGAAGGAGGGGATGCGCTTTTCCGCCAGCGCCTCTGCCTCGGGGCGGCGCTTGCGCAGCCAGTCGAGAGCGGGTTCTGCCTCGTCGGAGCTCAGGGCCTTTTCCAGCCATTCATGCTGCTGGGCCACGCTGCGTTGCGACGCTACCGGCTCAGGCAGGGGTTCGGGCTCGGGGACAGGTGGGGTGGGCTCCTCAGCCACGGGTGCCACAGGTGGCAGCGGCGGAAGGGGGACAGCCCGAGGCAGCTGGCGATCGTCGGAGGGAACCGGCGGCAAGGGGGGCGGGGGAACAGGCGTTGCCTCAGCCACGGGCTCAGGCGGAATTTCAGCGCCCTGGGCCATGACTTGGGCCATGCCCTGGGCCATGAACGGCGCCTCGGGTTGCCGCACCTCGTCCGGCTCCCGCGCGGCGCGCATGAAGCTCGGGCGGCGGAATTGTGGAGGCGCGAAGCGGCGGACCTGCTCCGAAGGTTCGGCAGGCGCTGCCTCAACCGCTGCCGGCTCCGGGGTCGCGGGCACCTCGGCCAGCGGCGGCAAGGGCTCTGCGGAAGGGGGCGGCGGGACGGCGCCCGACTGGCGCTTGCCAAAGGGCCGGAAGGAGAATGTCTGCGCAGGCTTGGCCGGCGGCGCGACAGGAACCTCTGCTGGCGCGGAGGGCTCAAGGTCCTGCATCGGCTCAGCCATCACGGGGACGTCCGGTTCTAGGAGAACGGGAAGGCTCGCACGACGGTCCAGCAGGGCGCGGCGCAGGGCGTCCACGTGATCGATCAGGACGCCGAGAATCAGGACCAGGAAGCCCGAGCAAAGGGCGGTCGTCCCCGCGATGACCGAGGTCCAGCCACGCTCGACCTGGATGATATCGATCCCTTGCCAGATCGCTGCACCACCGAGCAGGACCAGAAGCAGACCGACAGCCCAGACGAGCCAGCGACCCGCCACATTCCACAACCCCACCACCGAATCTCCCTGTTTCATCAGGCCGATGAACGGCCGGGACCTAACCACGGAATCGCATGAGGGGCAAAATGGCCCGAAATCAGGCGTTTTTTCGGCGGTCCCCGTCAAGCTTCCCCGACAGCCTGCGGAAAGTTGCTGCAACTTTCAGGTTGCTGCAGCACATTAAGGCATTACATAGCGGTCATGCGGCCGTGACAGATAACGTCCGCCCAACCAATCGATTGAGGAATGTGCGCCCATGTCCTTCACTCTGCCCGAACTGCCCTACGCCTATGACGCCCTGCAGCCCTACATGTCGAAGGAGACGCTTGAGTATCATCACGACAAGCATCACCTCGCCTATGTGACCAACGGCAACAACCTGCTGAAGGGAACCGATCTTGAGGGCAAGTCCCTCGAAGAGATCGTGAAGGGCTCGTTCGGCAAGAACGCCGGCCTCTTCAACAATGCCGGCCAGCACTACAACCACCTGCACTTCTGGAACTGGATGAAGCCCAATGGCGGCGGCGCCATTCCCGGCAAGGTCGAGAAGGCCATCATCGACGGCATCGGCTCGGTCGACAAGATGAAGGAAGAATTCATCCAGGCCGGCGTCACCCAGTTCGGCTCCGGCTGGTGCTGGCTCGCCGTCAAGGACGGCAAGGTCATCGTCACCAAGACCGCGAATGGCGAGAGCCCGCTGGTCCATGGCGCGACCCCGATCCTGGGCTGCGACGTGTGGGAACACTCCTACTACATCGACTATCGCAACCGCCGTCCCGACTACGTGAAGGCCTTCATCGAGAACCTGGTGAACTGGTCCTACGTCGAGCAGCTGTTCGAAGCCGCCACAAAGTAAGGGCTCAGCCCACCCTCCCCTTGATGGGGAGGGTGAAATCTCAAAACAAAACCGGCCGGATTTCTCCGGCCGGTTTTTTTAATTCACCGCACGATCAGTTCAGCGCGTGACGCGCATCGGCTCCATTTCCTGGCGGCTGACCTGCCAGCCATGATCCGTGTCCGCCTGGGGATGCTGTCCGGTCGTCACAGGCGCCACGGCGCGCAGGAAGCGGTCCACCATCTCGCTCAACATCTTGGCCTGCTGGGCCACCTGATTGGCGGACTGATGCACCTGCCCGGCTGAACGATCCGTTTCGGAGACGATGGCCGTCAGGCCCTCAATGTTCTGGGCCGCGGACTCGGTGCCCGAAGCCGCTTCCGTCACGCTGCGGGAAATCTCGTTGGTGGCCGCCGCCTGCTCTTCCACGGCAACGGCGATCCCGGCTGTGAACCCTTCCGCCTGCGACATGGTGGACGCGATGGAGGTGATGGCCTGCACCGCATCGCCCGTCGCGGACTGGATTGCAGCCACATGTTCGGCAATGCGATCGGTGGCGCGGGCGGTCTGGTTGGCCAGCGACTTGACCTCCTGCGCGACAACAGCGAAGCCGCGGCCGGCTTCGCCAGCGCGCGCGGCCTCAATGGTGGCATTCAGCGCAAGCAGGTTGGTCTGTGCAGCAATGGCCTGAATGAGCCCGATGATCTCGCCGATCTGCTGGGCCTTCTCGGCGAGGCCGCCGATGGTCTGGGTGGTTGCTGTCGTGGTGCGTGCTGCTTCCAGCACGACGGAGCGCGTGCGCACCACCTGTGTCTCGATCTCGCCGATGGAAGCGGAGAGTTCTTCCGAGGCGCGGGCAACCGTGCGCACATTCGAGGAAGCCTCGCCCGAGGCACCCGCAGCCGCCATGGCGCGGCGCGAGCTGTCGGCAGCGATTGTGGTGAGCCGGTCAGCGGCGTGCGTCATCTGCTCGGAGTGCGTGCCGACCTTGTGCAGCACTTCGCCGACATTGGTCCGGAAGCCCTGGATGAGCTTGTCGATATGGGCCTGACGGGCCAGCGTGCTGGTCTCGGCCTGGTCCATGCGGTCCTTGAGCCGCATGCGCTCGCCAACCTCGTTCTTGAAATATTCGACCGCATTGGCCATCGCGCCGATTTCGTCGGTGCGCTCAAGGCTATGGATCTGCACGCTGAGATCGCCCTGGGCGATCTTCACCATGGCCTGTGTGAGTTCCTCGAGCGGTGCGGTCACGCGCGTCAGCATGACGCTCAGGACGCCTGCCACGCAGGCCACGATGATGAAGACACCCAGACCCGCGAAGCCGATGTCCTTCGGGGTCAGGCTTGCCCCGCTGGTCATCTGCTGAACCATGACGAGGGACAGCACCACCGCCCCCACGACGAGCATGGCCTTGGCGACCACCGCATTTCGCAGGGTCGTTCCGCGCTTCGACATTTCGCCGAGCCGGTGGGCGGCTGAGGACATGGGGTTGCGGCCTGCGGTTTCGATCATGGCGGTTCCAGACGAAAAAATGCACTGACGCGGCAAAGGCCGGTCCAGACGCAACCATGCACTTTGGGGATGAAAAGCTGGTTAACTATTCCAGCGAGACAGGGCGCTATCGGCCTGAGCGAGCAGGTCCGTGAAGCGGTTCGACAGGAAGAATTCCAGCTCCGCCCGGCGGGTCTCGACGACCGGATCGGAGGCAGCAAGCTCGGCATCGACCCGGCCGGGGTGGCACATGACAAGATGACGCTCTCCCGGAGCCATCAGGAAGCGCCTGAAATCATTGCCATAGTCTCGCCGCGGGTCGAAAGCGGAAAAACCGGCAAAGCCCTCGTTGACCGCAAAGCCGTGACGCCTTGCCGAGGCACCAAAGCCACGTCCGAAGGCTGCCACCGTCGCCGCCTTGCCCGCCTCGATCCTGCGGGTGAAAATGCGCGGCAGGGCATCTGCGCTGTCACGCAGGGAGAGCTTTCCGGCAAGCCCCCGCGCGGTCAACTCGTCCAGCAGCGCCCGGCGGATCCCCGGCAGGACCTGCACGTGCTGGTGGCCATCCAGAAAGTCGGGGGCGCGCCCCATGGCCTGCTCGAAAGCGTCGAGCTGACGGCCGATCTCGGCGCGGATCTCGTCATAATCGATGCGGCCAAGGCTCACCCTTTTCAACATCTCCCCCAGCGAGGGCAGCTCCCCACCTGGGGCGAGATGGGGCATGTCGCCGAGGGGCTCGCCCTGGGTGAGGTTGAGATGCAGCCCAACGTCCACCCGCTCAGCCATGGCGCGCAGGTCCTGCGCGCCCTCTGCCCAGGCCCGGCGGTTCGACATGACCCCCGTGGCGCTGAGCCGACCTGCGGCGATCAGGTCGAGAATGCCGTGGCTGACGCCGGCCGTCAGGGCATAGTCATCGGCGCAGAGCATGAAGCGGGTCGGGGACATGGGCCCTGTTCTAGCACGGACCGCCCGGCTCTCGCAGCATCCGGGTGCCTGATCGAATTCCCTGGAAGTCCGGGATGGGCCAGCTCAGGAAGACGCCGGACATTGCCTATCCCTAGCAAACAGCAGCCAGGCGCATGTACAAGTGCTGACCTGTCCCGGTGACCGCTAGCGACAGGATCAAGGTCAGTGGAGCGCGACGATGAAGATTCTGCTGGGCGCGCTGGCGCTTCTTTTCGGCCTTGCGGGTGCACAGGCGCAGGAGAGCGTCGAGAGCTTCTATCGCGGCAAGCAGATCCAGCTGCGCATCGGCACGCCGCCCGGCTCAGGCTATGACATCGCGGGACGGCTCATCGCGGCCCATATGGGCAAATATATTCCCGGCCAGCCCGGCATCATCGTGCAGAACGTGCCGGGCGCGGGCAGCCTGACGCTCGCCAACCAGCTCTACAACACAGCACCCCGGGATGGCACGGTCCTGGGCATCGTGACAAATGGCCTGCCGACAGCTCCCCTTCTCACGCCCGACACGGCGCGGTTCGATCTCGCACAGTTTGGCTGGATCGGCAGTCCCGCACCGGAAACCATGATGGTCATGGTCTGGCATACGTCGCCGGTGCAATCGCTCGAGGACCTGTTCAAGACGGAACTCGTGGTCGGCGGTGTCGCGCCGGGGACGGCGACGGTGGACAATCCGCTGGTCACCAATGCGGTGCTGGGCACGAAGTTCAAGCTGGTGCCCGGCTATGAGGGCACCACGGCAATTGACCTGGCAATGGAGCGCGGTGAGGTGCAGGGCCATGGCGGCATCGGCTGGGTGACCGTCAAGGCGCGCAACCAGGCCTGGCTTGCCGAGAAGAAGGTGAAGATCATCGCGCAGTACGGTTTGCACAAGCATCCCGAGCTTCAGGATGTGCCGCTGTTCGAATTGCCGAAGGACGAGGCCGCACGGCAGGAGATCTTCGTGATCTTCGCCCGGCAGGAATATGGCCGCCCGCTATTGGCCCCACCCGGCGTGCCCGCCGACCGATTGCAGGCCCTGCGCACGGCCTTTGTCGCCGCCATGAAGGATCCCGATTTCATCCGCGACGCCCAGCGCGCCTCGATGGAAATCAACCCGACCACGGGCGAGGAGCTGACCCAGCTCTCAGCCCAGATCATGGCGACAAAGCCCGAGGTGGTGGAGAAGCTGCGCAAGGTGCTCGACCCGGCGCAGATGGGGAAATGAGTGGGCTGCATGATGATGCGTGACGAATGAACGTCAGTGACGCTCGATGCCTCCGCCTCCTTCTCCCCGCGCGCGGGGAGAAGGTGAGGATGAGGGGTGACCGGGTCGCTTCAATTTCGAAGAATGAGCTCTACGGCGCAGGCCCTCACCCCAACCCTCTCCCGCAAGCGGGAGAGGGAGTTATGCCCGCAGGTTGCGGCTTAAGTAGATATGCGTGACGAATGAACGTCAGTGACGCTCGATGCCTCCACCTCCTTCTTCCCGCGCGCGGGGAGAAGGTGAGGATGAGGGGTGACCGGGTCGCTTCAATTTCGAAGAATGAGCTCTACGGCGCAGGCCCTCACCCCAACCCTCTCCCGCCAGCGGGAGAGGGAGTGCGCCCACAGGCTGCGGCTTAAGCCGCCGGCTCGAAGCTGTAGCCGCTGCCCTTGCGGGACAGATAGCCAAAGCCCGGCTCGTTCACATGGGCGCCGGCCACGGCAAGCTTTTCATTCGCAACCATGTCCAGCATCCGCAATCGCGACTGGCGGGCCATGTCGGGATCGAGATCATAGGTGACCGCCGTCTGCGGATGGGAGATCTGGATCGCGGAGAAATGCACCAGATCGCCCCAGGCGACGAAGGCTTTGCGGCCCGTGCCGATGCGCCAGACCGTATGGCCGGGCGAATGACCGGGGGCCAGCATGGGTGTGCAGCCGAGCACCTCATCGCCATCGCGCATGCGCCGCACGCGCTCCATGTAGGGCTTCATGTTGATGCGGTTGCGGGCGCGGGTATTGCGCACCTTGACCGGCGTCGCGCCATCGCTCTCGGCCATCCAGAAGTCGAACTCCTGTGCGTGGACGAGGATTTCCGCATTGGGATAGATCGCCGCACCCGCATCATCCACGAGGCCATTGGCATGGTCGGGATGGATGTGGGTGATGACGATGTAATCAATGGCAGATGGATCGATTCCCGCAGCGCGCAGGTTGCCCGGCAGCTTGCCAAGAGTTGGCTGCATGGTGTTGCCGGCACCCGCATCGATCATGATGATCTTGCCGTCCTTCTCGAACAGGAAGTTGTTGACCGGGATGAACAGCGCGCCGTTGTCCGTGCCCCCGACGAGGCCTTCGGACTGGGCGCGGTCCATGCCGACCACGAAGTCGATCGAGGTCTTCAGGATGCCGTCGCTGAACCCCTTGACCTCGAGGTCACCGACCTGAAAACTCTGTGTCATCGCCCCATTCCTCCCCTGATTGTGTCGCCCGCTCGCGCGACTATACCGCGGTTCGCCGGCGCGGACAGGACCCACCCCTTGCCGGGATTCCTGAGGGCCGGATTGCCGGCTCCGGGGGGTTCAGCCTGCGTTCAGGCTGCATCCACTATCCTGATGTCAATTGGGTCCCGCCCTTGCGTCCGGACCGGCCTCCCCATAGGGGAATGGGCAGGCCGGGCGGAGGAGTCCCCGGGCCGAGGAGCGAAGCATGATGGATGCCCTGGCCGTACGACCGCGCCACAGCGAAATCGCCGTGGTCGTGCCGGTTTACAATGAAGCCGACAATATCGAGCTGCTCGTGGCCCGGCTCGTGCCGGTGCTTGAGCGGGTGGCCAAGAGCTTCCACGTGGTCTTCGTGGACGATGGCTCGCGCGATGCCACCCTCGATGTGCTGCGCCGGGTTCATGCCGCCGATGCGCGCATGACGGCCGTCTCCTTCTCTCGCAATTTCGGCAAGGAAATCGCCATCGCGGCCGGGCTCGACCATGCGGATGCGGATGCCGTTGTCATCATGGACGCGGACCTGCAGCACCCGCCAGAGGTGATCGAGGCATTCATCGCCAAATGGCGGGAGGGCTACAAGAACGTCTTTGGCCAGCGCACCGACCGCGAAGCCGACTCACCCCTGCGACGCATGTTCGCCAAGCGCTTCTACGACCTCTTCAGCCTGTTCGGCGAGACACCCCTGCCCGAAGGTGCTGGCGATTTTCGCCTGCTCGACCACACGGCCGTCGAGGCCCTGCGCGCAATGCCCGAGAGGGCGCGCTTCTCCAAGGGTCTCTACGCCTGGATCGGCTTCAAGGGCATCGGTGTTCCCTTCGAGGTCGCCGAGCGGGCCGCCGGCACATCCAAATTCAGCTATCGCAAGCTGACGCGCTTTGCGCTCGACGGGCTCATGTCCTTCTCCACCCTGCCCCTGATGGTGTGGACCTATGTGGGCACGATCATCTCGGTCTTTGCGCTTTGCATGGCGATCTACTTCGTCGGGCAGACCATGATCTATGGTGTGGACGTGCCGGGCTTTGCCTCGACCATTGTGTCCATCATGTTCCTGGGGGGCGTCCAGCTGCTTTCGCTGGGCGTACTTGGCGAATATATCGGCCGCATTTTCGCCGAGGTGAAGCGTCGCCCGCTCTATCTCGTGGGCGAGCGCATCGGCGCCCCCGCAGACCTGGCAGACGATCCATTGCCGCCGCGCCAGCGCTCGCGCATGGGCGTGTGAGCGCATGTATCGGCACCTTTTCTCCGTCGCGGCCTTCACGCTCCTGTCGCGTGCAACCGGCTTCTTCCGCGATGTGATGCTGGGGGCCGTGCTGGGCGCGGGCCTGGTGGCGGATGCCTTCTATGTCGCCTTCCGCCTGCCCAACCATTTCCGCGCGATCTTCGGCGAGGGTGCCTTCAACGCGGCCTATGTGCCCTCCTACTCCCGCGTGCTGGAATCGGAGGGGGCGGAACGGGCGCGGCAGTTTGCGAGCTCCATTTTCACGCTGCTGCTGGCCTCCCAGGTCGTGCTTCTGGTTGTCGCCTGGGCCTTCATGCCCCAGCTCGTGGGCCTGCTGGCGCCGGGCTTCGAGGCTGATCCGGAGAAATTCAATCTGGCGGTGACGCTCACGCGCATCACCTTTCCCTATCTGCTCTGCGTCACGCTGGTGACCCTCTATTCGGGTTCCCTGAATGCGCAGCGCCATTTCGCGGCAGCCGCATTTTCGCCCGTCCTGCTCAACCTGGTCATGATGGCGACGCTGGCCCTTGCCTTCGTCTTTCCCAGCGCTGGCCATGCAGCGGCGGTTGGGGTGGTCATCTCGGGCTTTGCGCAGCTGATCCAGATCATGATTGCGGCCAAACGAGCCCGCGCGCTGGCCGGCCTCACGAGGCCTGTTTTCGACGCCGATGTGAAGCAGTTCTTCACCGCCGTCGTTCCCGCTGTCATCGGCTCCGCTGGCGTCCAGATTGCCATTTTCGCCGATACCATCATTGCCTCGCTGCTGCCGACGGGAAGCGTCTCGGCAATCTATTATGCTGACCGCATTTACCAGTTGCCCATCGGCGTCATCGGCATCGCAGCGGGTACCGTCTTGTTGCCGGAAATGAGCCGCCGACTGGCAGCAGGCGATCCGGGCGCAGCCTTCCATGCGCAAAACCGCACCATGGCGCTGACCATTGCGCTGTCAGCCCCCTTCCTTGTCGCCTTCCTGACGATTTCCGACCTCATCATGCGCGGCGTCTTCCTGCGGGGACGCTTCACCGAAGAAGCCGCAACGGCTTCCGCGAATGTTCTGGCAGCCTATGGGCTGGGGCTGCTTGCCGTGGTGCTGATCCGATCCGCCGTCGCCAGCTTTCAGGCCAGGGGGGACACACGCACGCCGATGATCGTGTCGCTCATCGCGGTCGTGGCCAATGTGGCCCTGAAATTCGCCCTCTACAGCCCGCTTGGTGCCGCTGGCCTCGCGCTGGCCACGGCGGTCGGGGCCTGGATCAATTTCGGCCTGCTGGTCGCCCTTGCGCTACGAGCTGGCAGCATGAAGCCGGATGCCACGCTGGCCAAGGTCGGTGCTGCCGTGGCCTTAGCCTGCGCGGTGCTTGCCGCCGTCGCCCTGCTCGGCAATGCGCCCATGGCGCGGGTGGCCGAAATGGCGGGGAGCCTGCGCACGGAGGCCCACCTCGCCCTGCTGGGCCTGCTGGGGATGGCGGCTTATGGCGTCATGCTCCTGATTGCGTTGCGCCTTCTGGGCGTGCGGCTGTCCCGGGTGAAGCGACCGCCTCTTGAGGTGGTCCGGTAAGCCTTCAGCCAAAGTCGGCTTGCGGCAGTGCGAAATTTCGACCAGAACCGCCCCATGACGAACCCGGCAATCTTCTCCACCGTCGCCGACCTGCGCGCCGCTGTCCGCGACTGGCGGGCCAGGGGCGAGCGCATCGCCCTCGTACCCACCATGGGCGCACTCCATGCCGGGCATATCTCGCTGGTGGAACTGGCCAAGACCCGGGCCGAGCGGGTGCTGGTGTCGATCTTCGTCAATCCGACCCAGTTTGCCCCCAACGAGGATTTCTCCCGCTATCCGCGCACCTTCGAGGCCGATCTCGACAAGCTCCGGGCCGCTGGCACAGCGGGCGTGCTCTACCCCGACATCGGGGAAATGTATCCGGCGGGCTTCTGCACCTCGATCAGCCTCGAGGGACCGGCCACCGCCGGGCTCGAGGATCGCTTCCGGCCGACGCATTTTGCCGGGGTGGCGCTGATCGTGGCCAAGCTGCTGCTGCAGGCCCTGCCCGACGTCGCCATCTTCGGCGAGAAGGATTTCCAGCAGCTCGCCGTCATCCGCCGCATGGTGCGCGACCTCGACATCCCGGTCGAGATTTTGGGCGCACCCACGATGCGCGAGGCCGATGGCCTCGCCATGTCGTCGCGCAATGTCTATCTCTCCGCGCAGGAGCGGGCTGCGGCCCCCACCCTGCACCGCAGCCTGCGCGAGGCAGCCGATGCCCTGCTGGCCGGCGGGGCGCCCGCGACGGTGCTCGCCAAGGCGCGGGCTGAGGTAACGGCCGCCGGCTTCGCCCTCGACTATCTGGAGCTGCGCGACGCTGCCTCGCTTGCGCCTCTGGAGGCGCTGGCGGGCAGCGTGGGACGCCTTCTGGTGGCAGCGCGCATTGGCAAGACGCGGCTCATCGACAATATCGCGGTCACGCCCCGGATGTCGGATGCGCCGAAAAGCGTGTAGAACAGCCCCGGCCGGACCTGCGGCCGCCAAGATGGAAAACGGCGATGTCCTATCTCGAGAACACCAGGCCGCTGAAGCTCGGAGACTTCGCCCGCATGCGGGCGACCGGCGAAAAGTTTTCTGTCCTGACCTGCTATGACGCCAGCTTCGCGGCCCTGCTGGAGCGCTGCGGCGTCGAGGTGCTGCTTGTTGGCGACTCGCTGGGCAATGTGGTGCAGGGCCAGACGACGACCCTGCCGGTCACCCTCGAACACATGGAATATCACACGGCCTGCGTGGCGCGTGGCGCCAAGCGGGCCTTCATCATGAGTGACCTGCCCTTCGGCTCCTATCAGGAGAGCCCCTCGCAGGCCATGCGCAGCGCAGCCAAACTGATGGCAGCTGGCGCCCATATGGTGAAGCTCGAGGGCGGGCTGCACATGGCGCCCACCGTTGCCTTCCTCGTGGAGCGCGGCATTCCCGTCTGTGCCCATATCGGCCTGACACCGCAGTCGGTGCATCAGCTTGGCGGTTATCGGGTGCAGGGCAAGGACGAAACCGGCGCTGCGACCCTCAAGGCTTCAGCGCTGGCCCTCGAATCCGCCGGTGCCGCCATGATGGTCATGGAGATGGTGCCCTCCGCTGTGGCCAATGACATCACTGCGTCGCTGAGCACCATGGCCACCATCGGCATTGGCGCGGGTGCTGGCTGCGATGGTCAGGTGCTGGTGCTGCACGACATGCTCGGCGTCTTTCCCGGCCGCAAGGCGCGCTTCGTGCGCAACTTCATGGACGGCGCATCCTCCATCGAGGACGCGCTGAAGTCCTATGTGGCAGCGGTAAAGGACAAGAGCTTTCCCGCCGCCGAGCACGAATACTGAGGTTCAGTCCGCCAGGCCATCAAGCACGCGCGCCCAGCTGCGCGCGCCCTTGTGGAAGGACGAGAGCTCGTATTTCTCATTGGGCGAATGGATGCGATCGTCGTCGAGACCAAAGCCGATCATCAGCGCATCCATGCCCAGATGCCGCTTCACTTCGCCAACGATCGGGATCGATCCGCCGCCGCCGCCCAGAATGACTTCCTTGTTCCACTCCTGCTGAAGCGCACGGCGTGCACGGCTGAGGGCTTCCGAGGAGAAGGGCAGCTGCAGAGCAGGTGAAGCGCCATGGTTCATGAATTCCGCGCGGCAGTCGGCGGGCAGTTTCGAGCGAACGTAGGCGCGGAAACTTTCGAGCACCTTCTCGGGATCCTGCGCGCCCACGAGGCGGAAAGAGAATTTCGCGCTCGCCTGCGCAGGCAGCACGGTCTTCGAACCCGTGCCCGTATAGCCACCGATGATGCCGTTCACGTCGCAGGTCGGACGTGACCACACCATTTCAAGCACGCTGCGATCCGCCTCGCCCGCGGGTACGGACAGGCCGACATCACCGAGGAAGGCTTTCGGGTCGAAGGGGATCTCACGCCATTGCGCTGCGACCTCTTCCGGCAATTCGCTCACACCATCATAGAAGCCCGGCAGGGTGATGCGGCCCTGATCATCATGAATGCCAGCGATGATGCGCGACAGCACCCGGATCGGGTTCATGGCAGGCCCGCCGAAGAGACCCGAATGCAGGTCGCGCGAAGCCGCCTTGATGATGACCTCTTCAAGCGCAAGTCCGCGCAGCATGGTGGTGATCATGGGCGTTGCCCGGTCCCACATGCTGGTGTCGCAGACCAGCATGACGTCGGCTGCGAGTTCTGCCTTGTTGGCTTCCAGGAAGGCTGGAAGTGAGGGGGACCCTGTCTCTTCCTCGCCCTCGAACAGGATGGTCACATCGCAGGGCAGGCCACCGCTCTCCTTGAAAGCGCGGCAGGCCTCGACGAAGGTCATGAGCTGGCCTTTGTCATCCGCGGACCCGCGCGCGACGATGCGCTGGCCCTGCGGGGCATCCGCCAGCCGGGGAGCGAAAGGATCTGTCTCCCACAGGTCCAGCGGATCGGCGGGCTGCACGTCGTAGTGCCCATAGAACAGAACGTGGGGAACACCGGAGCGTCCGGATTTCGCCTTGGCAACGACCATGGGATGCCCCGCGGTCGGGCGCAGGCTCGCCTCGAAGCCAAGTGCGCTCAGCTCATCCACGAGCCACTGGCCTGCCTTGCGGCAGTCATCCTTGAAGGCGGGATCGGTCGAGACCGAGCGGATGCGCAACAGGTTGAACAGGCGCTCAAGGGCTGCAGGCTGATTGGCATCGATTTTTGCAAGGACGTCTTCAAGAGCGGGCATCAGGGGCCTCCGGAAGCTGATGCTCCTGATGTAGCCCAGAGCGTGCCGCTCTCAAAGGGTGTTCAGTTGCCGCCAAGGCTCTGGATGGAACCCATCAGACTGTCACTGAGGCCATATTGGATGGGTGCTGCAGCGGACCCGCCACCACCAAGGCCAATGAGACCGCCGCCAGACGAACCTGACGCCGCTCCACCAAACAGGGACGCCACATCGGAAACCGCCTGAGGCGTCGACTGCAGATCATAGAGCGCACTGAAGCGCACGAGGAACTTGTCCAGAAGCGCCGGATCCTTGAAATCCGCCAGATTGATCTTGCTTGAGATCATGTCTGCCTGAACCGTAATGTCTGCGTGGCCGCTATCAGCAGGCAGGCCCACAGCCGTCTGAACAACCTGAAGCAAGGCCTTGTCGGCGAGAATGTCATAGGGCGACTTGATCTGGGCAGCCTTGCGCTGGAAATAGAGCGCAAGACGTGCGCCCTCGCTGTCCTGTCCGACGTTTTCTTCAAGGCTCTCGCGCACATACAGAGCTTCCGTCAGCGGCACATCTTTGGTCGCCTGCGCCTTGTCGGTTGCTTCAGCTGTAACTCCGCCAGACGTGTTGAAATTGAAGGCCGCCGCGAGTTCCTTCAGACTGTCGTTGCCTTGCTGGTTGACGAAGCTGTTCGGATCCGTGAGGTCGCTCGTCAGGATTTTCTGCAAGGAGGCGCTGTCGGAAAGATTTTTCGGCACGCCATAGGCCTTCACCAGAAAATCAACAAGGCGCTGGTTCTTGAAGAGGTCCGGCAGCGTCGAGACGTTCTTGACCGTGTTCTGATAGTAATCGGTCTCGGTCTTGACATTGGCGGCGGACGACTTGTCCGCCACCGAGGCCGACGTATATTTCGTGATCGCTTCCAGAGTCTTGCCGGCAGTCTGGATTCGACGCTCGGCACTCACGTTGCCGGATGTATCGAAATTGAAGTCGCGCACAAGGGACTTCAATGGCGCATTCGCCGGCGCATTGAGCGTGCTGGCAGGATCAGTCCAATCACCCTTGAGGGCCTGCGCCAGCTTGTCGGGCGACATGGTGGAAGGATCGATGTCATAGGCCGTCAGGAGGAACTGATACATGCGCGGATCCTTGGCCAGATCCGTCACTGTCTTGGCCTGCGTGACATGCGCAGAGAAATAGGCCGTTGCGGTCTTGTCGAAGGCCTGCTGGTCGGAATTATAGCTCGATTGATAGAGCTGCGTGATGCCGTTCTGCTGGGTCGTGGTCTGCGCGGTTGCACCAGACGCAAGGCTGCCATCCGACTGAAAGTTGAACGACATGGCGATCGACTTGAAGGGTGAGAAGCCGCTCGCATTCGCAAAGCTGTTGGGATCGTTTGGATTGCTGGTCAGGACGGCGCTGAGCGTCGCATCGCTGACATTGGACGGATCCACGCCATAGGCTGTCAGGAGATAGCTGACGAGATGCCGGTCGGCGAGGAAATCGGAGACCGAGTTCACCTTGCTGATATTGGCGTTGTAGTAATCGGTCGCGGCCTTGGCAGCCGCCGGCGTGTCGCCCCCATCCGATTGCATGGTGAAAAGACCGGTCAGGGTTGTCAGCTGGCTGGAGCTTTGGGGGCCGCCGGAGCCGGACACCGAGCCATCCGCATTGAAACTGAAGGCTGCGGCAAGTTCATGCCAGGACTGCGTGACATTTGGGTCGGTCGAGGCAGGAATGGCGGACAGATCGCCTGTGAGCACCTGCTTCAGGGTTGCGTCTGAGGTATTCGGGTCAAGACCGACAGCCTTCAGGGCATAGCTACGCAGGGTATCGTTGGCGAGGAACTGGTCAACAGTGGTGACCGTCGCGATTTGAGACTGGTAGGCGCTTGTCTGCGTGGCTGCAGCGCTGTCTGCGCGCGTGATATGCGCCGTATAGAGGCCAAGAGTGTCCTTGGACTGGGCATCCGTCTGGATGTCGACCACGTTATCCTTGGCCGCGCCGGCACTGAAGTTAAAGGCGCTGGCGAAATCATGGTAGCGCGTGTC
>CAISZN010000577.1 GCA_903889985.1 uncultured Hyphomicrobiales bacterium
GCGCGCGAGACCTCCGATGGTGGCCCCGCCCTGCTCGTGGGCCTGCCCTGGGCGGAGAATGGCCGCTGCTACAATGCGGTGGCCCTGCTCGATGGCGGGCGCATCGAGGCGGTGCGCTTCAAGGTCGACCTGCCCAACTATGGCGTCTTCGATGAGAAGCGTGTCTTCGCCGTCGGCCCCATGCCCGGACCCATCGCCTTCCGCGGCGTGCGGATCGGCGTGCCGATCTGCGAGGATATCTGGACGCCGGACGTGGTCGAATGCCTGACGGAGACCGGCGCTGAACTTCTGCTCGTGCCCAATGGCTCGCCCTATTGGCGCGGCAAGCATGACGAGCGCCTGCAGGTCGTCTGTGCGCGCATCACCGAGACCGACCTGCCGCTGGCCTATCTCAACCAGATGGGCGGCCAGGATGAGCTGGTCTTCGACGGTGGCTCCTTCGTCCTGAATGCGGACTGTTCGCTGGCCGTGCAGATGCCGGCCATGCGCGAGGCTATAGTTTCGACCGTCTGGGAACGTGGCGCCAAGGGCTGGCATTGCCTGCCGGGTGAAAAGGCCGTCCTGCCGGAAGGGGATGAGGCCGATTACACAGCCTGCATGCTGGGCCTGCGCCACTATGTGGACAAGAACCGCTTTCCCGGCGTGGTCATGGGGCTGTCGGGCGGTATCGACTCGGCGCTCTGCGCGGCGCTGGCGGCCGATGCGCTCGGGCCCGAGCGCGTCCACTGCATCATGCTGCCCTTCCGCTACACATCCGACGAGTCGCTGAAGGATGCCAAGGACTGCGCTGATGCGATCGGGGTTCGCTATGACATCCTGCCCATCGCGCCTGCGGTCGAGGGCATGGAGGCTGTGCTCGGCCCGTTGTTCGCGGGCAAGCCGCGCGACCTGACGGAAGAGAACCTGCAGAGCCGCACGCGTGGCGTGTTGCTCATGGGCGTGTCGAACAAGTTCGGCCCCATGCTGGTCACCACCGGAAACAAGTCCGAGATGAGCGTCGGCTATGCCACCATCTATGGCGACATGAACGGTGGCTATAATCCGATCAAGGACCTCTACACGATGCAGGTCTTCCGCCTGTGCCACCTGCGCAACCGCTGGAAGCCTGAAGGGGCGCTAGGCCCTGATGGCGAGGTGGTGCCCACCAACATCATCATCAAGCCGCCGTCTGCTGAGTTGCGCGAGAACCAGAAGGACCAGGACTCGCTGCCTCCCTATGAGGTGCTCGACGATATTCTCGAATGCCTTGTCGAAAAGGAGATGCGCGTCTCCGACATCGTGGCGCGCGGGCATGAGCTTGAAACGGTCAAGAAGGTCGAGCGCCTGCTCTATCTGGCCGAATACAAGCGCCGGCAGGCCCCTCCCGGCGTCAAGGTCACCCGCAAGAACTTTGGCCGTGACCGGCGCTACCCCATCGTGAACCGTTTCCGCGATTCCGGTCGCAGCGCCATCGAGCCCGACCAGAGCATCGCGCCCAAGAAGATCGTTGGCGGCGCCGAGCGCTTCGAGGAATAGCCCCAAAAGGAAGAAGGGCCGCCCGTCAGGACGACCCTTCCATTGTCGTGACCGCGGTCCGGTGGGACCACAAGGCGCCGCTCACGCGGGGCAGAACTCTGCACGAACAGGAGTCCAGTTCCCGGAAACCGACGACCGCGGCTGATGACAATGAGACACTGGATCACCTCCTTTCGATA
>CAISZN010000578.1 GCA_903889985.1 uncultured Hyphomicrobiales bacterium
ATGAATATCCGCGGGCTGACGTCGACCGAGCCCTATATTTCCGTCACCTATTCGGACGAATGGGTGATGCATTACAAATCGCAGAATTTCGTCGAAATCGATCCGGTTCTTTCCGAGAGTCTGCGGTCAATCCTCCCGATAGATTGGTCAAGTCTCGATGGCGTGAATACCAAGGTGCGGCGCATGTTTGGCGAAGCGCGTGATTTTGGCGTTGGGCGGCAGGGCCTGACAATTCCGATCCGCGGCCGGCATGGCGAGATGGCGATTTTCTCCGTCACGAGCGATCTCAGCTCCAGGGAGTGGGCGGACTTCAAGCGTGTCTATATGCGCGACTTCCAGACACTTGCCGTCCATATCCATCAAATGGTGCTGAAGACCGAGGGCGTGGTCCATGAGGATGTTCACCTCGCCCCCCGTGAAATTGAATGCCTTCAGCTCGTGGCGACTGGGCTGACCTTTCAGGAGGTCGCCTATCGTATCGGGCTTTCCGATCGCACCGTCAGGTTCTATCTCGACCTGGCTCGTCATAAGCTGCAATGCCTGAACGTAACCCATTCTGTCGCCCGTGCATTGTCGATGAACCTCATCAAGACTCCCGAGCGTTGATACTGTCAAATTAGCAGTATTGCGCAAAGGAGTATTGTTGGGAATGATACCTCTGTATTTGATTGAATTCATTTCGGAGCGCGATCATGATTTTGACAGTCAATGGGACTGATCGGGAATCCAACTCCTATCTCTTCGATGCCATGTTCCGTATCCGCGCGCGAGTCTTCCATGAGCGACTCGGCTGGGATGTTGTCGTGAAGGATGGCCGGGAGATCGATTCATTTGATGCTTGTCATCCACTTTATATCGTCTCGGTTGATGAGATCAGCGGGCGGGTACGAGGCTCACTTCGTCTCCTGCCGACAACTGGCCCCAATATGTTGCGCGATGTGTTCCCTGTTCTGCTTGGAGATGGCGAGATCGTCGAGAGCGCGACAGTTTGGGAAAGCTCGCGTTTCTCCATAGATCAGGAATTTGGGGTGCCCCTTCCAGGCCAGAAATTGAGTTACGTCACCGGAGAGTTGCTTGCCGGCATCGTCGAAATTGGGTTGAGCGTCGGTCTTACGGAAGTTGTCTCCGTCTTCGATGCACGCATGGTGAGAATCTTTCGGTCTGCCGGTTGCCCTGCCGAAATTATCGGCACCCCACAGCGCATTGGTACCTGCATGACCTATGCGGGCCTGTTCGAAATCAGCGAGCGGGCCCTGCAATCAATTCGTGAGGCCTGCGGGCTCACGCACGATGTGATCGGAACGCGCCTCGTCCGCCCCCAGACAGTCGCGTGACAATCACGGCGTGACCTGCAAACTATTGCCGCTGCAGGTCACGCCATTTCAGCGCTTTCCAGATTCGCAAATCAAACCTGAACCTGCATTCAGGCAATGCTTGACTGACCGCGTTCAATGGCTCTTTCGCGACAGGTCGTACGTCGCATATCCCGCTGGAATGTCTGGTCGTCGAAGGGCGTGGCACGGTGCATGGTTGCGAGATTGTCCCAGATGAGGACGTCGCCAGCGCGCCATTTATGCCGATAAACGAAGCGCTCCTCTGTTGCAAAATCCATCAGGCTTTTGATCAGGTCGCGTGCCTTGTCCCGAGGCCATCCAACAATGTCGCTGGCATGTGAGGCGAGATAGAGGGCCTTGCGGCCGGA
>CAISZN010000579.1 GCA_903889985.1 uncultured Hyphomicrobiales bacterium
AATACTTTTTTAGAAAATAGTCCTTGACAGCGTACCGCTGGTCCGGGTATAAAAGCGCACGTTCCCGAATTGCGGAACTTGAGCGGGCCCTTCGGGGCCCGTTTGCTTTTTGGGGCAGGAGGGCCCCACCCTCCCCCTTGCGGGGAAGGTGGGGTGTAGTTCCATCAGCCGACGAGCTTCAGCTCGGTAAGGCCCGCAGCAAAGGAGTTGCTGACCGGCTTTGCCGCTGCTGCACCCTTGTCATCACCATCACCGTCGTTGCCTCTGACCTTCGGCGGTGGCGGAGGAGGAGCAGCAGCCTGGGAGGCGGCAGGCTTATCCAGCGGTGCAGCAGACGACACCGAACCGATTGATGAGACGATCACAGATTTATCCTCATGGCTTCCATGAACCAGCCATGCGCCTTCGAACTTAAGTGAGTGTTAAGCAGGACCGGCCCCCTGCCGAATGGCGGGGCAGGAATAATTCATTCCAAAATCAGGAGTTTGCCCATGCAGCCCCATCGGCCGCACTTCACACCTATTGCCGATCCGCCAGCGGACGTGCTGGCACATTCGCGCGTGCAATTTGAAAAGGGCAGCGTGACCCTTGCCGATCTCGCCACCCGGTTCGGCATGTCGGTCTCGACCCTGAAGGCGCGCATGGCCAGGCGCTGGGGATGGACCCCGCCGCGCCCTGCCCGCACCAACAAGGCGAAGAAAGCCCGCAAGGCCCGCACGCCGCACCAGCGCCTCGATGGCAAGGTGCGCGGCGTGCTCAAGCGCGAGCTCGCGCGCTTCGAAAAGGAACTCGCAGACCTGCCACCGGAGGGCGGCGACATCGAGCGCACGACCCGCGTGCTCGCAAGCCTTGTGCGCACGCTGGCCGCCCTCGCCCGTCTCGAAACATCGCCCCATCGCAAGGGAGGAGCGCCCGTCCATGATCTCAACGAGCCTGCCCCCGACATGGCCCGGATCCGCGACGAGCTGGTTCATCGACTGGGCGGCGAACACCTCACCGCAACAGCGCCTGCAGGCGATTGCCCGGCTGAGTGACAAAGAGGCGCTTGCACTCGCCTCCCTCTGGGAGCTGCGTGCAAGACGCGACCAGCTGCCACCCCGTGCCACTGCTGATGGTGAGCCCTGGCTGCAGTGGCTCGTCATCGGCGGACGCGGCGCGGGCAAGACGCGCACGGGCGCGGAATGGGTGCGCGGCATCGCGCTTGGCCTGCCGGGCTTTGCGCAAAAACCAGTCGGGCGCATCGCGCTGGTGGGCGAGAGTTTCACCGATGTGCGCGACGTCATGGTCGAGGGCGTGTCGGGCATCCTCGCGGTGCATGATCGTTTCGACCGACCCTTGTGGGAGCCTTCGCGTCGCCGTCTGCAATGGCGGACCGGCGCGGTGGCGCAATGTTTTTCAGCAGAAGATCCCGCCTCGCTGCGCGGGCCGCAATTCGAATGCGCCTGGCTCGACGAGCTCGCCAAATGGCGGCAGGCGGAAGAGGTGTTCGACATGCTGCAATTCGGACTGAGACTTGGCGATCATCCCCGCCAGCTCATCACCACGACCCCACGGCCGGTGCCTCTGCTGAAGCGCCTGCTGGCGGATCCGCGCAGCGTGGTGAGCCGCGCGCGCACGCAGGACAACAGCGCGCATCTGGCCGCGGAATTTCTCGACAGCGTGGTGAGTCGCTATGCGGGCACGCGGCTTGGCCGACAGGAGCTTGAGGGCGAACTGATCGAGGACCGGCCAGACGCCTTGTGGACGCGCGACATGATCGAGCGGGCCCGCGTGACACAGGCGCCCCCGCTCGCACGTATTGTGGTGGCGGTGGACCCGCCAGCGGCCAGTCATCGACGTGCTGATCGCTGCGGCATCGTTGCTGCCGGCATTGACGGGAATGGCCGCATCCATGTGCTGGCGGATGAGACCCTTGGCGCCGCAAGGCCTGCCGCCTGGGCGAGTGCGGCCGTGGCGCTCTACCACCGGCTGGAAGCAGACCTGCTTGTGGCGGAGGTGAACCAGGGCGGCGACATGGTGGCCAGCGTGATTGGCGAAGTCGATGCAACCGTTCCCGTGCGCAAGGTGCGCGCGACGCGTGGAAAGTTTCTGCGCGCGGCACCCGTGGCGCAACTCTATGAACAGGGACGCGTTCACCACGTGGGGGCCTTTCCCGCACTGGAGGACGAGATGTGCCTGTTCGGCCCCGGCGGATTGGACAGTGGCCGCTCGCCGGATCGGCTCGATGCATTGGTCTGGGCCGTGACCGAGCTTGCACTGAAGCCACGCAGTGGCGTGCCGCAGGTGCGCAGGATCTGAGCCTGCAGCACAGGCCCTCACCCCAACCCTCTCCCGCAAGCGGGAGTGTGCCCGCCGATGCGTGACGAACGGCTGAAAGTAAAGCTCGACGCTGCCGCCTCCTTCTCCCCGCAAGCGGGGAGAAGGTGAGGATGAGGGGCGATCGGGTCGCTTCAATTTCGAAGAAAAGAGCCTGCGGCACAGGCCCTCACCCCAACCCTCTCCCGCAAGCGGGAGAGGGAGCGTGCACACCTCTCAAACTCAAGAGGATTTCGATGACGTCCCTTTTCTCACGCCTGTTCGGCGGCGAGCGCAAGAGCGCGCGCGATGGCGCCATGGTGGCGCGGCTTTCCTATGGACTGCCAAGCTACAATGCACGCGACGATCTCTCGCTCACGCGGCGCGCCTATGGCAGCAACCCCATCGCCTATCGCGCCGTGCGCATGGTGGCGGAGGCCGTGGCAAGTGTGCCCTGGAGCATCTATCGCGGTCGCACCGAATTGCCGGACCATCCGCTGAAGGCGCTGATCGCGCAGCCCTGCGCCACAGATCCCGGCGCATCCCTGCTTGAGGCACTCGTGTCGAACCTGCTGCTCTTTGGCAATGCCTATGCGGAGGCGGTGCTGGTTGATGGCGAACCGCGCGAACTGCATGCGCTGCGGCCGGACCGCATGTGCCTGGAGATCGGCATGGATGGCTGGCCGCAGGCCTATCTTTATTCGGTCAACGGCGACACCGTGACCTATCGCATCCCCGCCGATGGCATCTCGCCGATCCTGCATCTGAAGATCTTTCATCCGCTCGATGATCACTATGGCTATGCGCCCCTGCGGGCAGCGCAGGGTGCGGTCGAGATCCACAATGCGGCGACCGGCTGGAACCGGGCGCTGCTCGACAATGCGGCGCGCCCCTCAGGTGCGCTCGTCTATGCGGGGCCTGAAGGCTCGTCGCTGACGGACGAGCAGTTCGACCGGCTGCGGCGCGAACTCGACGACAGTTTTGCGGGCATGGCCAATGCGGGCCGGCCCCTGCTGCTCGAAGGCGGCCTCGACTGGAAGAGCTTTTCAATGTCGCCGCGCGACATGGACAATTCGGAAACCCGCGCCGCCGCCGCGCGCGACATTGCGCTCGCATTTGGTGTGCCGCCCATGGTGCTCGGCCTGCCCGGCGACAACACCTATTCGAACTATCAGGAAGCCAACCGCGTCTTCTGGCGGCAGACCGTGATTCCGCTCATCGCGCGCCTGCAGCGCAGTGTGGGCGTGTGGCTGGCGCCAGCCTTCGGCGACATCCGCATCGATTCCGATCTCGACCGCATCGATGCGCTGTCTGCCGAACGCGAGAGCGAGTGGAAGCGCATCGATTCGGCCAGCTTCCTCACCCAGGACGAGAAGCGCGAGGCGGTCGGCTATGGCCCGCTGCGCTGAACCTTTGCAACAGGAGTGACCATGACGCCCATTCGCGCGGACCCTTCCGACACCGGCCTCATCGAAGGCTATGCGAGCCTCTTCCAGGTGGCTGATCTTGGCCATGACATAGTGATGCCCGGCGCCTTCACGGACACCCTGCGCCGCAAGGGTGCGCAGGGCATCCGCATGCTCTGGCAGCACGATCCGGCCGAGGTCATCGGCACCTGGCTCGACCTGCGCGAGACTGCGCTTGGGCTGCATGTACGAGGCACGCTCAACACGCAGGTGCAACGGGGCCGCGAGGCTCTGGCCCTGCTGCGCAGCGGGGCCATCAACGGACTGTCGATCGGCTTCGAGACGAAGGGATCGCAGCATCCGCGTGGCTCTGCGCTGCGACGGCTGACCAGCATCGACCTGTGGGAGATCTCGCTGGTGACCTTTCCGATGCTGCCGCAGGCGCGCGTGCATGCGCTGAAGCGACGGCACGGGCCCACCCTCCCCTTGATGGGGAGTCTGCGAGCCGGAGGCTCGCGGTCCAGCGCTCCCCATGGACCGCGCGGCTCCTGCCGCGCATGAGCCCTCCGGCCCAGGCCCTCACCCCAACCCTCTCCCGCGCGCGGGAGAGGGAGTCGCTCACCCCGATGCGTGACGAACGGCTGAGAGTAAAGCTCGACGCTGCCGCCTCCTTCTCCCCGCGTGCGGGGAGAAGGTGAGGATGAGGGGCGATCGGGTCGCTTCAATCTCAAGGAATGCGCTCGACGTCACAGGCCCTCACCCCAACCCTCTCCCGCAAGCGGGAGAGGGAGGGCGCACGCATGTTCAACATCCATCCATTCCACGAAAGGATATTTGCATGACACACAGCATTGCCTCTCCCGAAACAAAGGCCCTCGACGGGCGTGACGAGATCGATACGCTGCAGCGCGCCTTCGCGGCATTCCGCGAAACCAATGATGAGCGTCTCGCACAGCTCGAGACGCGGCTCGGCACCGACGTGGTGACCGAGGAAAAGCTCACGCGCATCGACCGAGCGCTTGATGAAACCAGGAGCCGCCTCGACAGGCTCGCCATCAAGGATGCGCGGCCGCGGCTTGGCGCTGAAGCTGCACAGGAACCCCGCCTGCAGGAACACAAGGCCGCCTTCGCCGGCTATATGAAGAGCGGCGAGATTGGTGGGCTCAAGAGCCTTGAAGAGAAGGCCATGTCCGCCATCTCCGGGCCCGATGGTGGCTATCTTGTGCCACCGCCTGCGGAGCGGGACATCCTGCGGCGCATGGCTTCGATCTCGCCAATCCGCAGTCTTGCAAGCGTGGTGGAAATTTCGACGGGCGTCTATCGCAAGGCCTTTTCCGTTGCCGGTCCGCAGGCCGGCTGGGTGGGCGAAACTGATGCGCGCCCCATGACCGGCAACCAGCAGATCATCGACATGGCCTTCCCGGCCATGGAACTCTACGCCATGCCCGCAGCAACCCAGACGCTGCTCGATGATGCGGCGGTGGACATCGAGCAATGGATCGCGTCGGAAATCGACACGGTCTTTGCCGAGCAGGAGGGCGCCGCTTTCGTCAATGGCACGGGCACCGGCAAGCCCATGGGCTTCATGAGCTATCCCAAGGTGGCCGGCACCTCCACCACCTGGGGCAAGTTTGCCTATCTGCCCACGGGAACGGCGGGGGCCTTTGCGCCCACCAATTCTTCCGACGTGCTGTTTGATCTCGCCTATGCGCTGCGAGCGGGCTATCGGCAGAATGCGACCTTCGTGATGAACCGCAAGACGCAGGCCGCCATCCGCAAGTTCAAGTCGACGACCGGCGAATATCTGTGGGCGCCGCCAACCAGCGCGGGCGCGCCGGCAACCCTGTTCAACTTCCCGCTCGTGGAAGCCGAGGACATGCCCGACATCGCACCGGATGCCTTCCCCATCGCCTTCGGGGATTTCCGCCGCGCCTATCTCGTGGTCGACCGGCGCGGCATCCGCGTGCTGCGCGACCCCTTCTCCGCCAAGCCCTTCGTCCTGTTCTACACGACGAAGCGGGTCGGCGGCGGCGTGCAGGATTTCGATGCCCTGCGCTTCCTCAAGACGGGCGTGTCATAGGCCCCAGCCACGCAGGACGGTCTCGATCCAGGCGCGCTGTGGCGCCAGCAGCGCGCCCTGGGTCAGGCTGCCGCAGCGCGTCTTGAGGCCTTCGCCTTCGGACCAGTCGGTGATGGCCACCAGCGCGGACGTATCGGCTGAAAAGATCGGCCCGCCGGAATCCCCGCTGCAGGCACCAAAGCCCTTCTTCAGGGGATCTTCGGCCCACACGAGAAGGCTCGAGAGGGGCGCGCGCACCGCGAGCGTACCCTCGCGATAGGTGCCTGCGGTATCCGCCCAGCCTTCGCGCGCAACACCATAGCCCGCGATGCGCAGGCGCATGCCGAGGGTGAGGCTTGGCGCGGTTTCAATGCGCGCAGGCACGAAACGCTCGGGCAGCGGCTCGACCGTGCGCACCAGCGCCAGGTCAACCGACTTCTCGCGGGTGGCAATGGCATTGGCGCGATATTGCGGATGCACGGCGATGGCAGCGACGGGCTTCAGCATGGGCCGCCCGGCCCCTTCGTGAAAATGCACGCGCGTATCATCGAGCTTGGCGACGCAATGGGCGGCGGTGAGCACCACGTTGCGGGCAATCACCACGCCCGAGCAGAAGCCCGAGCCTGAGGGCGCGCGCTTCAGCACCATGACCACATGCGGCTCCAGCGGGCCGCCCTCCTCGGCCGCGCCCACCAGCGCTGCGGCCGGAGCCGCACACAGAACACCACCCACAAGCGCTGCAAGCGCCACCCGAAACCGCGCCATGAGACCTCCAAGCCGGGGCCTTGATAGCGCAGGACGAAAGGACATTCCATGTCGAGCTTCCTCATCCAGGGGCCGCAGGCCGAACCCGTGACCGTCGACGAGCTGCGCGACTGGCTGCGCCTCGATGGCAGCGACCAGGACACCATGCTCGCGCGCCTCATCACTGCCGGGCGCATGGCGCTCGAGCACGCCACCCAGCGGCGCATCATGGCCGAGACCTGGCGGATCACGCTCGATGCCTGGCCGAAGGCGCGCATC
>CAISZN010000580.1 GCA_903889985.1 uncultured Hyphomicrobiales bacterium
CGGCAAGCGAGCGGCGCATCGAACCTCCGGGGGCGCCGAATCGAGAACAGGCACCTCCCGCATGACTAAACATGCGAGCCCTGCGCGAGGGAAGTTGGCGCTGAGCCGCATGAGCTTGTCGCCCTGAAGGACTATCTGGAGGCCCCGGCTTCAAGGGCGCAGGGATTCCCGCAGACAGGCAGAATTCCGGGAAATAACCTTTCCAGCAGTTCTTTATTTACAGCTTAACTGAGCCGCATCATTGTCCTGCTCAAGGATCCACACAGGTGGGCCACCCGGGTTGTGGGAGTTGTGTCATGCGTTTCTTGGCTTTCGTTGCCGCGATCATCTGCGGCCTTTTTGCCTTCCATCGCAGTGCGGAAGCAGGCGTCACCATTCAGGTCGACCTGTCGGGCCAGAAGATGCATGTGACCAACAGTGCCGGCGAGACCTTCGATTGGGCCGTCTCGTCCGGCCGTTCGGGCTTCGGCACGCCCCATGGCAGCTACAAGCCCTATTCCCTCCAGCGCATGCACTATTCGCGCAAGTACCACATGTCGCCCATGCCCCATTCGATCTTCTTCCATGGCGGCTATGCGATCCATGGCACCTATTCGGTGCGCGAACTCGGCCGCCCGGCCTCCCACGGCTGCGTGCGCCTGTCACCGGCCAATGCGGCGGCGCTCTATGCCATGGTGCAGAAGGAAGGCGCGGAAATCGCCATCACCGGCACGCCACCCGGCCGCGCTTTTGCTGCCAGGAGCTCCGGCAAGAGCAGGATCGCCAAGGCGAAGGGGCATCACAAGCCGACCCAGTTCGCCGGCAAGCCGCAGAATGCCAAGCCCATGGCCTATGCGCCTGTGCACAAGGTGCCCTCGCTGCATGAGTGGTTCGACCGTCCCGGCAGCTACTGAGCCGGTCGCACAGACGCTTCAGTCCTGGAAGACGATTGTCCGCTTGCCGTTCAGCATGACCCGATCCTCGAGGTGATGGCGCAGCGCCCGTGCCAGCACCCGGCGCTCGATGTCACGTCCCTTGCGCACGAGGTCGTCGGGGGCATCGCGGTGGGAGATGCGCTCCACGTCCTGTTCCACGATCGGGCCTTCGTCGAGATCGGCTGTCACATAGTGGGCGGTCGCACCGATGAGCTTCACACCCCGGTCGTGGGCCTGGGTATAGGGGTTGGCACCCTTGAAGCCCGGCAGGAACGAATGGTGGATGTTGATGCAGCGTCCGGCCAGCTTGGCTGATAGTCCATCGGACAGGATCTGCATGTAGCGGGCAAGGACCACGACCTCGACCTTCGTCTCGCGGATCAGCTCCCAGAGCTGGGTCTCCTGCTCGAGCTTGGTCTGCTTGGTCACCGGCAGGTGGTGGAAGGGCACGTCCTCGAAATCGAGATGGGAATAGGTCTCGCGCGGATGGTTCGACACGATGGCCGCCAGATCCATGTTCAACTCGCCGATCCGCCAGCGGTAGAGCAGGTCGGCCAGGCAGTGGTCGAACTTGGAGACGAGGATCATCACCCGCTTGCGATCTGAGGTCGCCCGCATGCGCCACGCCATGGCGAAGGGCTCGACAATCGCGGCAAAACCAGCCTTCAGCGCATCGAAAGCCTCCGGCTCGACCCGGTCGAAGACCACCCGCATGAA
>CAISZN010000581.1 GCA_903889985.1 uncultured Hyphomicrobiales bacterium
CGCAGGTTGAGCGGGCCGCGCGTCTGCGGATCGCTGTTGGAGAAGTCGAAGGTGGCCAGCCCATCCTTGATGGTGATGGTCACCGCGAGCTTGATCGGCTTGTTGACGTCCACCCCGTCATTGTCGATGAGCCCCTGCGCCGAGGCGGTCATTTCCGGCAGCTTCGCGATGGCGCCCTTCAGCTCGTCGGCAGCGCCGCGCAGGATGGCGGCGAAGGCGTCGGTGACCGTCTGCGCGCCAAAGCGGCCGCACAGGTCCTGCACGCGCTGCGCGCCCATCTGGGTCACGGCGATCTGGGCCGTCATATCACCGCGCACCAGCACGGGCTGGCGGCTGTTGGCGAGGATCAGGCGCTCGATGTCGGGCAGGAATTTTCCTGCATCCCAGATCTTGATCGGCGGGACGAGTACGCCTTCGTGGAACATCTCGGTTGCGTTGGCAGACGTCGAGCCCGGCACCGTGCCACCCACATCCGCCTTATGGGCGATGGAGCCGGCGAAGGCCACCACTTCGCCATTGGCGAAGACGGGCGACACAAAAGCCATGTCGGACACATGCGGCAGGCCACCCTCATAGGGGTGGTTCGACACGAAGACGTCGCCTTCCTTCAGCGAGCCGTCCTGCCCGTAGAGTTCGAGGATGCGGCCGACGAGGTGGCGATAGACCGGCGCATGGAAAAACATGGGCGGCGACACGATGAGCCTCCCCGTGCGGTCCACGATGACGCAGGAGAAGTCGCGCGATTCACGGATGATCGTCGAATAGCCCGAGCGATAGAAATGATAGTGCATTTCATCGACGAGGCTGGCGATCTTGTTGCGCAGGATCTGGATGGTGATGGCGTCCATGATCAGAGCGCTCCCTTCTCGAGGATGAGGTTGCGATGCTGGTCGGCCCTTGCGGTCCAGCCCGGCGGCACCACAGTCGTGGCATCGAACTGCTCGACGACGCAGGGCCCGGAGACCTGCGTGCCGACGTCTAGCCCATCGCGCTCATAGACGGTCGAGTCGATGAGGGTCTTTCCATCAAAGGAGATCTCGCGATGGCCCTTCACCGCGCCCGAGGTCGGGCGGGGTTGCACGGGCGGCGCTTCGCTCTTCTGAATATATTTCGGCACGGCGACACGAAGGCGCAGGCGATAGCTCACCACCTCGACCGGACGCTCCTTGGCCGCATGGCCGTGGATCTGCGCATGGCGCTCATCGAAGCGGTCACGCGCCCGCACCATGGCTTCCGGCGTGAGCTTTCCCTCGAACAGGCCATCGAGCGGCGTGCGCAACTCATAGCCCTGTCCCGTGTAGCGCATGTCGAGTTCGCGCAGGAATTTTGCATCCTTCTCCGCCATGCCCTCGGCCTTCAGCTCCTCGCGGGCCTTGGCTTCGAGCAGGCCATAGATCTCTTCCGCATGCTCGGCGGTGATCTCGTCGAGCGGCATCAGCTCGGAGCGGATGTAGTCATGCACCACGTCCGTGCAGAGCAGGCCCAGCGCCGAGAAGGCGCCCGGACGCGGCGGCACGAGGATGCGCCGCATGTTGAGCTCTTCCGCCACGGCCGCCGCATGGACCGCGCCTGCGCCGCCGAAGGGCAGCAGGGTGAAGGCGGAGAG
>CAISZN010000582.1 GCA_903889985.1 uncultured Hyphomicrobiales bacterium
GAATGCGTGAAGCTGCCCTGCTCGGATGCTGAAGCCGAGCGTGCCATGCGCCTGTCGCTGCGCTGGGCCGAGCGCTCGCGCAAGGCCTTTGCCGGCGGGCCGGGGCAGGCTGTGTTTGGCATCGTGCAGGGCGGTGCAGTGAAGCCGCTGCGTATCGAGAGCGCTCAGGCGCTGGCTGGCATGGATTTTCCGGGCTATGCGATCGGTGGTCTTGCAGTGGGTGAGCCACAGGATGTGATGCTCGACATGATCGAGACGGTCGAGCCACATCTGCCGGCCAACAAGCCGCGCTACCTGATGGGCGTCGGCACGCCTGACGATCTCATCGAATCCGTGTCGCTCGGCGTCGACATGTTCGATTGCGTCATGCCGACTCGTGCCGGACGACATGGGCTCGCCTATACGCGCTTTGGGCGCATGAACCTGCGTAATGCGGTGCATGCGACCGATCCACGCCCGTTGGATGCAGACTCGGATTGCCCCGCTGCGCGCGACTATTCCCGCGCCTATCTGCATCACCTTGTGAAGTCGGGAGAGATCCTTGGCATGATGCTGCTGACCTGGGTGAACCTCGCCTATTACCAGTCACTGATGGCTGGCATGCGCGCGGCGATCCGCGAGCAGCGGTTCCAGGACTTCAAGGCGAAGACCAAGGCCGACTGGGCCGGTGATAAGCGTTAAAGCAACAGCAATGCTCGCATGCTCCCTCTCCCGCTGGCGGGAGAGGGTTGGGGTGAGGGCCTGGGGCATAGGGCTCATGCGCGGCATGGGCCGAGCGCTTCATGGGCGCGCTGGACCGCGACAGACCAGGCTGCCTGGAACTTGACCCGAGTCAGAATGGCTGGTTGCATCGGGCCATGACAACTGAACCCATCAAAGGACCGGCATCCTACTTTCCTTCGATCGAGAAGAAGTACGGGCGCTCTATCCCTGAATGGAAAAAGCTCGTGAGGGCACGATGCCCCGCCAAGCACATGGACCTCGTGGCGTTCCTGAAGACCGAACACGGGATGGGGCATGGCCACGCCAATGCGATCGTGGCGCACACATTAGCCGAGGATAGGGGCTAGCTTTACGCTGGCCGCGAGCCTCTGGCTCGCAGAGCGCCAGTAGCCGCGCGGTCCCATAAAATAAAAGCAAGGACGACCAAATGGCCGAGCCTTGCTTCACAGTCATCCCTGTCTCGACCGCTCCGTTTTTTGTTGGGCACGGCGGGGGTCTTTTGACCCTCTCACTTACACCCTACGGAGCGGGTTCCTCCCGCGACTTGGATAGCAGCGCATGGCCAACTAGACGTTGGTTGCGGCCTCCTTTCGGATAGCGAGGGCACCTTAGCTACAGTTTTTCGGCTTGTCATCGTCTTTCGAAACGCCGTTTCGAAAAAGTTTTATGACGGACGGTTCCTCAGGAATTCAGGGTGTTATTAAATCCCGAATGGTGGGAATATTAGAGAAACTTAGGCATCATAGCATAGCAATGCCTGCTCTTTGGGCAGGGGTTTGACGCCCTGTTCTGTCTCTCGACAGAGGGCTGTGGCCAGGAATCGGCAAGGGGCCTGGCGGGTCGCGGCTCGCTTGTGTTTTCAGTCGTCTTGGGTTTGTTAGGTGCCCGCCCGGCGTTCCGGGCTTTCAGCCGCGAATCGGCCCCTTTTCCAGATCAGGTTCTAAAGATGCGACTTTCCCGATTCTTCCTGCCCATCCTGCGCGAAACACCGAAAGAGGCGGATATCGTCTCCCATCGCCTGATGCTGCGCGCTGGCATGATCCGTCAGGAATCGGCGGGCATCTATGCATGGCTGCCGCTCGGCCTGCGCGTTCTCAACAAGATCAACGCCATCATCCGCGAGGAACAGAATCGCGCCGGTGCCATCGAGCTGCTGATGCCTGTCATCCAGTCTTCTGACCTGTGGCGCGAGAGCGGCCGCTATGATGACTATGGCAAGGAGATGCTGCGCATCAAGGATCGCCACGAGCGCGACATGCTCTTTGGTCCCACCAATGAAGAGATGATCACGGAGATCTTCCGCGCCTATGTGCGCTCCTACAAAGATCTCCCGCTCAATCTCTATCATATCCAGTGGAAGTTCCGCGACGAGGTGCGTCCGCGCTTTGGCGTCATGCGCTCGCGCGAATTCCTCATGAAGGACGCCTATTCCTTCGATCTTGATGCCGAGGGTGCCGTGCACTCCTACAACAAGATGTTCACGGCCTATCTGCGCACCTTCGCGCGCATGGGCCTGAAGGCGATCCCGATGCGCGCCGACACGGGCCCCATCGGCGGCAATCTCAGCCACGAGTTCATCATCCTGGCCTCGACAGGCGAGAGCGAGGTTTTCTGCCACAAGGATTTCCTCGAACTCGACACGCCGCCGCAGGACATCGACTTCGATAGCCGCGCCGACATCAAGGCGGTCTTCGATACATGGACGTCGAAATATGCGGCGACCTCGGAAATGCACGATGCAGCAGCCTTCGAATCCCTGCCGGAAGATGAGCGCGTTTCGGCGCGCGGCATCGAGGTCGGACATATCTTCTATTTCGGGACGAAGTATTCCGAGCCCATGCGTGCCGTGGTGAGCGGCCCCGACGGCAAGGAAGCCACTGTCCAGATGGGCTCCTACGGCATCGGCCCCTCGCGCCTCGTGGCGGCGCTCATCGAGGCCAATCACGATGACAGCGGCATCATCTGGCCGGAGAGCGTGGCCCCCTTCAAGGTTGGCCTGGCCAATCTCAAGGTGGGAGACGCGGCCACAGACGCGGCCTGCGCCGATCTCTACCAGAAGCTAACCAAGGCGGGTGTCGACGTGCTCTATGATGATCGCGATGAGCGGCCGGGTGCCAAGTTTGCCACCCTCGACCTGATCGGCCTGCCCTGGCAGGTGATTGTCGGCCCCAAGGGCCTTGCCGATGGCAAGGTCGAGATCAAGAATCGCCGCACCGGTGAGCGCCAGTTGGTCTCGCCCGAGGAGGCGCTGAACAGGTTGACTGCGTGACCGATCAGGCCCTCGAGCAAGCAGCTATCGCCCCGGAGCTGACTCCGTCGGGGACGCGCGCCTTCTCGTCCTTCGAGTGGATGATCGCGCTGCGCTACCTGCGCGCCCGCCGCGCGCAGGGTTTTGTCTCGGTCATTGCGGGCTTCTCGTTTCTGGGCATCCTGCTGGGTGTTGCGACCCTCATCGTCGTCATGTCGGTGATGAATGGCTTCCACATCGAGCTGATGAACAAGATCGTCGGCATCAACGGCCATGTCTTCCTGCAGGGAGTCGAGACACCCCTCACTGACTATGATGCGGTGACCGAGCGGGTGAAGCGCGTGCCCGGCGTGACTCTTGTCCTGCCCATGGTGGAGGGTGCGGCCGGCGTGTCATCGCCCTATCAGCAGTCGGGGGCGCTGGTGCGTGGTATCCGCGAGGCTGACAACAAGCAGTTGCCGGGAATTGCCGGCAATGTGCGGCAGGGAACACTCGAGGGCTTCGATCATCTAAACGGTGTCGCCATCGGCGCGAAGATGGCCGAACAACTCTCGGTTCGCGTCGGCGATACGGTGTCGATCCTGACGTCCAAGGGCGCGGCTACACCCTTTGGCGTGGCACCGCGCATCAAGGCCTATCCGGTCGTTGCGATCTTCCAGATCGGTGTGTCTGAATTTGACGGTATTTTCGTCTACATGCCGCTCGAAGAGGCGCAGGCCTTCTTCAATCACGATGGTGAGGCCACCGTCATCGAGGCCTTTGTCGACAAACCCGATGACATGGACGAGGTGCGCGCGCGCCTCGATGTCGCCGTGCAGCGGCCCATGATCATGACCGACTGGCGCCAGCGCAACCGCTCCTTCTTCGAGGCGCTGAAGATCGAGCGCAATGTGATGTTCCTCATCCTCACGTTGATCGTGCTCGTGGCGGCGCTGAACATCATCTCGGGCCTCACCATGCTGGTGAAGGACAAGGGGCGCGACATCGCCATTCTGCGCACCATGGGTGCGACGCGCGGCGCGATCATGCGGGTCTTTCTCATCACGGGGTCTGCCATCGGCTCGACGGGGACGCTCGCTGGGCTCGTGATCGGCCTGCTGATTGCGCACAATCTCGAAGCGGTGCGCCAGGTCATCAACCGCACCTTCGGCATCAATGCCTTCGATCCGAACTTCTACCTGCTGAGCAGGCTGCCTTCGGTCATCATCCTCAATGATGTGGTGCTGGTTGTGGGGCTCTCGCTCACCCTGTCGCTGCTCGCAACGATCTATCCGGCCTGGCGGGCAGCCAAGCTCGATCCGGTCGAAGCCCTGCGGTACGAGTGAGCCCATGAGCGACCAGCCCGCACTCTTGCTCCGTGATGTCGGACGGACTTACAAGCAGGGCGATGACGCCCTCGAAATCCTGTGTGGTGCTGATCTCTCGATCTGGGCTGGCCAGTCGGTCGCCATGATCGCACCGTCGGGCGCAGGCAAGTCGACCCTCCTGCATGTGGCAGGCCTTCTGGAAAAGCCTGATGCGGGCGATGTTCTGATAGCCGGACGGGCCACCGCCGGGATGGATGACGCGGCCCGAACGGCGCTGCGCCGCACGGAGATTGGCTTCGTCTATCAGTTCCATCATCTGCTGCCGGAGTTCTCGGCGCGCGAGAACGTCATGCTGCCGCAGATGATCCGTGGCCTCACGAAGGCTGAGGCAGGCAAGCGGGCCGGGGAACTGCTCGACTTCCTCGGGCTTGCCAAGCGCCATGGGCACCGCCCCTCGGAGCTGTCCGGCGGCGAGCAGCAGCGCGTGGCGATTGCACGAGCCGTGGCCAACGGGCCGCGCGTGCTGCTGGCGGATGAGCCGACCGGCAACCTCGATCCCAAGACGGCGGACCATGTCTTCGACACCCTGACCCAGCTCGTGCGCGTGACCGGGCTGGCGGCGCTGGTGGCCACCCACAACATGGACCTCGCCGCACGCATGGACCGCCGCGTCACCCTGCGTGACGGCAAGGTCGTGGAAGTGGGGTAGGGGCTCCGGCCCGCACCCTCCCCATTGCGGGGAGGGTCGGAAATGCAACGCATTTCCGGGGTGGGGGTCGCGCGCGACCAGCGCGCGTTCGAACCATCCCGGCGTCAACCGTTTCAAAGAA
>CAISZN010000583.1 GCA_903889985.1 uncultured Hyphomicrobiales bacterium
GCACCCGCGACTGCCCCGGCCCGCCCAGCACCACCGCGCGCGGAAGCTCCGGCGCATGCCGAAGGGCCGGGCTACGCCAATGGCGTCCCGATCAATCCCCTCGACTGACCATGAAAAAGGGCGCCCTGAGGCGCCCTTCAAGTGTCAGGACGGGGCGATCAGGCAGCCCTGAGGGCCTCAACCGCTTTTGGCCCGCCAATGGGGATCTGGCGCGGCTTGGCGGCTTCCGGAATCTCGCGCACGAGTTCGATATGGAGCAGGCCGTTCTGCAGGCTGGCGCCGGTGACCAGCACATGGTCCGCCAACTGGAAGCGCCGCTCGAAGGTGCGCGCGGCTATGCCCTGATAGAGGACTTCCGGACGGGCCTTCTGCTCCTCGGTCTTGGCATCCTTGGCGCCCCGGACGGAGAGTGTGTTTTCCTTCACCTCGATCGTCAGGTCGGACTCGGCAAAGCCGGCGACAGCGAGGGTGATGCGATAGTTATGTTCACCGGTCCGCTCGATATTATAGGGCGGATAGGCCGTGGCCGCGTCATTGCCATTCACCTGATCGAGCAGGGAGAAAAGACGGTCGAAGCCAACGGTGGAACGATACAGCGGAGACAGATCGAAAGTACGCATGGTCATATCCTCATATGTGAGCGACATGGGCAGCCCGGCCCCGAGGCCGGGCGCCGCTTTGCACGTCCACTATGGCCCGTGCAGACCAGAGGTGGGTGCGCCCCTTTTCCTTTGCAAGGGGTCTGCGCCCCACGATGCGAATCCGGCAGGGCTGCGATATAGAGAGGGCATGGCTGGAGCCCGCCGCGCATGGAACTGATCATCACCCCGGAGAACCCGGCGCCCGAGGGGGCGGTCGTTTCGGCCATCCGCGCCGCCGATGGCATGAGCCTGCGGGTCGTGCGCTGGCACCCGGAGGGACGTTCGAAAGGCACCGTCGTGATCTGCCCGGGCCGCGCAGAGTTCGTGGAAAAATACTTCGAGACCGCGGGCGACCTTCTGCAGCGCGGCCTCACGGTCGTGGCCTTCGACTGGCGCGGACAGGGGTTGTCAGGCCGCGAGGTGGACAATGCGCAGAAGGGCCATATCGACGACATGGTGATCTATGAGCGCGACATCGACGCGCTGGTGACACAGGCACTGGAACCCTTCTGCCCAAAGCCATGGTTCGGACTTGGCCACAGCATGGGCAGCGCGATCCTGATTGCCATGGCGAGGCGCGGCCTGTGCCCCTTCGAGCGCATCGTCACCATTGCGCCCATGATCGAACTCTATCAGTTGCGCATGGCAGCGGCGGCACGGCTGCTCGCGGAAGTGCTTGATGCCATCGGTCTTGGCGGCGCCTTCGTGCCGGGCGGGCGTAGCAAGGGTGTCTTCGCGCGCAGTTTCAAGGACAATCCGCTGACGTCGGATCCGGTGCGATTCGAGCGCTGCGCTTCGGCTGTGCGCGCCGCACCCCATCTGGAAATCGGGGACCCCACCATCGGCTGGGTCAATGCCGCGTTCCGGCTGATGGGCGAATTTGTGGATGCAGAATATCCGCGCCGCACCCTGACCCCGACGCTGGTTTTTGCAGCCGGCGATGATCGTATCGTCGATACCCGCGCCGTGGAGCGTTTCGCCACCCGTCTCAAGGCGGGGCGGCTGATCGTCATTCCCCTCTCGCAACATGAGATCCTCATGGAGCGCGACGTCTTCCGCAGCCAGTTCTGGGCGGGCTTCGACGCCTTCATTCCCGGCACGCGCGAAGAGGTGACGGCACCTCTCGCGATCAGCGCCTGATCAGCCCCGGGCGTTGAGTAGCTCGAGCGCCTGCGCGTGGGTGCGCTTGTCGCCAGCGGCGATGATCGCGCCGCCCTTGGCAGGGCTGCCGCCGTCCCAGGTCGTGATGATGCCGCCTGCCCCTTCGACGATCGGCACAAGCGCGACGATGTCATAGGCATTGAGCCCGCTCTCGATGACGAGATCGACGAGCCCCGACGCGAGCATGCAATAGGAATAGCAGTCGCCACCATAGCGCGAGAGACGCACCTTCTCCTCGACCCGGAGGAAGGGTTCCAGCGTGCCGGGCACCAGCAGCGCGGGGTGCGTCGTCATCAGTGTCGCGTGGGACAGATCCTCGCAGGCACGGGTGTGCAGCTTGCGCTCCGCAGGCTTCCCGTTCGCGCCAAGGCCGCGCCACTGGGCCGCCCGCCCGTCGCCCGAGAAGCGCTCGCGCGTGAAGGGCTGATGCATCATGCCGTAGCAGGGCTGGCCATTGTGCTGCAGGCCAATGAGCGTGCCCCACACGGGCATGCCCGAAATGAAGCTCTTGGTGCCGTCGATCGGGTCGAGCACCCAGACAAATTCGGCATCGGGATTATGAGGCCCGAATTCCTCGCCGATGATTCCATGTTCGGGAAAGGAGGCCCCGATGACCCGGCGCATGGCCGTTTCGGCGGCGCGATCCGCCTCGGTGACCGGATCAAACGCCCCGCCCTTGTTCTTGTCCTCGGTGCCAAGGGATGTGCGGAAGAAGGGCAGGATGGCCTCGCCGGAAATGGTGGCGAGATCCTCGACGAAAGGAATGAAGTCGACGGGTTTCATGCCCAGTTCTGTCCTTAAATTCTGTCCGCGGCGGCAAGCCCTCGACACATACATGAGCCCCGGAGTCGAGGCGAGGGAAATGGCTTTAACCAAAGGAAATGGCTTGGACCAAAGGATAAGTCCAAGCTCTTGACATTTGTGCGTCGCAGCGCAATCTTATTGCCATGCAGCAACCTTGTTGCTGCTATGCCCTTCTTGGGCGTTTCCTCCCTAGACTTGGGGCCGCTTGCGCCAGACGCGAGCGGCCTCCTTTCTTTTATGGCCAACAGCGTCTTCCATCGAGAGGACCTGGGCCAAACCTCCCCAAGATCCGAAGGAATCCCTGGCTGGTGCCAGGCTGTTGACGTTGTGACAAATTCGTCGCAGCGCGTCCTCGAATCAACCAATTCACGCAAATGCCGTCCGAGGAGCTTGAATATCAGGCCAATGGGGGACATATCTCGCAGGTGCGGTGCTTGCATCGCATATGCCCTTCTTGGGCGTTTCCTCCCTAGACTTGGGGCCGCTCGTGGTAACACGGGCGGCCTCCTTTCTTTTCCGGAGGTCAAATCTCCCTCTGAAGTCGCATCCCCGCGGGTGCCCGCCTATTCAGCGGCCAGCGCCCGGCTGTTGCCCATCTCGTCGACGAGATCTGCCAGCGCCACCGCCATGATCCCCAGGTCCTCCTGCAGACCTTCGAATCCGACTGAACGCTCCAGACTGCGTTCATCCAGATAGATCCCCCGATTGATCTCGATCTGCAGGGCATGCCATCCGGCGGAGGGATGGCCGTAATGCTCGGTGATGAAGCCGCCCGCATAGGGCTTGTTGCGCTGGACGCAATAGCCAAGGCGCGTCAGCTCCTTCTGGACCAGATCGACGATCAGTGGATTGCAGCTGGTCCCATAGCGATCGCCCAGCACGATGTCGGCCTTGATCAGATCCTCGGGCCGCCCGCCCCGCCCGATGCTCGAGGGCATGGAATGGCAGTCGATCAACACAGCCAGGCCAAAAGCCTCGCGGGAGCGGCGCATGAGGCTGCGCAGCTGGCGATGGAACGGCTTGTAGAGGGTCTCGATGCGCGCCATCGCCTCCTCCACCGGCAGGCGGCCGGCGTAGATTTCCTGCGCCTCCCCGACCACCCGGGCGATGGTGCCAAGCCCGCCAGCCACGCGCATGGAGCGGGTATTGGCAAAGGCAGGCAGCCGGCCATCGAACATGCGCGGATCGAGCTCATAGGGCTCGCGATTGAGGTCCAGGAAGGCACGCGGGAAATGGGCCTTCAGCAGGCAAGCCCCTGTATCGAGGACTCCGCTGAAGAGTTCGTCCACATAGGCATCCTCCGAGCGGCGCAGGGTATGGGCGTCCAGGCGCGAGGCGGCGATCAGGGAGGCCGGATAGACCGCCCCGGAATGGGGGGAGGAATAGACCAGGGTGCTGCGCGCAATTTCCCCCAGCACCTCGAAGGGTGGCTCGAGCTCTGGCGCACAGGGTGCCGGACGGGGCTGACCCTCAGCATCCACCGGCAGGGCAGAGGCCTTGAGTTCATGCGGCTGCATCGATTCTCCCGCAGGTTGGGCGGCAACGGGTTCCTGATTCAATCTGCCCCGCGACCGAACGGAAGTCCATGGCCATGGGGCAGAACCGCCGCGCGGGAAAAATGTAGAAAATCTTTGCCACAATTAATGTCAAACTGGACTTCCGGTGGGGATTTTCACCGGCTCTTTACCAAGTGGGGGTCCTATGGAGCACACGCAACAGCAGAGGCCAACATGAACGAGACCGCCCCCGCGCTTACCAAGATTCTGCTCGCGGAAGACGACAATGACATGCGTCGCTTCCTCGTGAAGGCATTGCAGAATGCGGGCTACGATGTGGCCTCCTTCGACAATGGCCTGTCCGCCTACAACCGCATGCGGGAAGAACCGTTCGAACTGCTGCTGACCGATATCGTCATGCCGGAGATGGATGGAATCGAACTGGCGCGTCGCGCCACCGAGCTCGATCCCGACATCAAGGTGATGTTTATTACGGGCTTTGCTGCCGTGGCCCTGAATCCGGACAACAATGCGCCCAAGGATGCCAAGGTCCTGTCGAAACCCTTCCATCTGAAGGACCTCGTGAGCGAGGTTCAGCGCCTGCTCGCAGCCTGACAGATGTACTCTTGCGCGGGGAGCAGCTTGCAGCTATACCCCCGCCATCCGCCGCGCCGAGTGATCGGCAGGCCGGGCGCGTAGCTCAGCGGGAGAGCACTTCCTTGACATGGAAGGGGTCACAGGTTCGATCCCTGTCGCGCCCACCATCCCTCCTCCGCAAGGGATGACACGAGCCTCGCATGAGGCGTCGTCTTCACATGGTCCATCACCTGATCGGCATGTCGCGCTTCCCTTGCTTGGGGAAGGCCATTCCATGCGCACATCACGCAACAAGGCGGGTTGTGACCAACCCGCCTTGTCGTGATTCCAACTATTGAGCAGCGATAGGCCAGCTCCTAGTCGTAGGTGATCTCGTTGTCGTGCAGATAGACGTTGGAAGCGTCGCAGATGTCGATGTTGATCGGATCATCCAGCACTTCGCCGCC
>CAISZN010000584.1 GCA_903889985.1 uncultured Hyphomicrobiales bacterium
CATCTTCCCATGCACGCCAGACAGGATCAGCACGAAGAGGAACTTCATGTGGAACCAGCCTGCCTTGTAGAAACCGCTCGTCCAGACAAGGTAGAGACCGGTCAGCCAGGCCACGATCATGGCTGGCGTCATGATGGCCCGGAGAAGGCGCCGTTCCATGATCTTGAAGGTTTCGGACTGGATCGAGCCGGGCTGGGCCGAGCAATGATAGACGAACAACCGGGGCAGATAGAGGATCGCCGCCATCCAGGCGATGATCGCTATGACATGCAGGGCCTTGATCCAGAGATAGCTCATCATTTCACCCAAGGCAGCTGACCTGCCCGAATAGCTGCTCGATATGACAAATCGGCGTTTGACGGACATATCATAGTCGAAGTTGAAGAAATCTGGATCACAGATGCTCCCTGTCAGGATGTGATCTTGCCAGACACATAACACCTCAGATCGGTGGACCCTGAGGACTTGAAGCCTTTCTTCAGCGCCTTGGATTCGTCCACCGCCTTTCAGGTCTCCCTATAAATAAGATACTTATCTAATAAATCTTCTTCTCCTTCTTCTGGAGGGGTCGAAAGGGTTCGCGCCGCGGAATACACATGCTGCACCCGGCTTATGCACGTCGTCCCCGGGATTCACATTTATCCCGCCCTGTGGACAATCCTTAAGGAAGTCTTAACGTACCGGGCCTTTGCCGGCGAACCATTGCGGGGCCGATTCATTTGTCCCCACTGTCCCCGATTCCAGCAACAAGTGCTCCTCTGTTCTTCTTCGGCGGAACGACTGTTGAAAAAAATCGGCGTCTTCCCCATGGTGCCGGAGGAAAGCCCGCGCAGGGGGCTGTTGTTCAGAATTGATCCACAGGCCCTGTGGGTTTCCGGTCTGCCTTCGAAAGTCGCCTGATGCGCAATTATTTCCATCTGCACCTGGTGTCGGATGCGACCGGCGAAACGCTGATCGCGGTGAGCCGCGCGGTGACTGCGCAGTATCAGGGCGTTGCCTCAATCGAGCATGTCTATCCTCTGATCCGCACGAGCGCCCAGCTTGAGCGTGCGATCAGCGAGATTGAAGCAAGTCCGGGAATTGTCCTCTTCACCCTGGTCGACAAGGAACTCTCGACCCGCCTGGAAGACGCCTGCCGTGAGATGGGCAGTCCCTGCCTGTCGGTCCTGCAGCCGATTTTCGATCTCTTCCAGTCCTATCTGGGCACGACCTCGACCTCGCGGCCGGGCGCCCAGCACACGCTGAACGCGGAATATTTCAAGCGCATCGACGCCCTGAACTACACGCTTCTGCATGATGACGGGCAGATGCTCGATAATCTCGAACATGCGGATGTGGTGCTTCTGGGGGTGAGCCGCACCTCGAAAACGCCCACGAGCATCTATCTCGCCAATCGCGGGATCAAGACGGCCAATGTGCCACTTGTCCCCAATGTCCCCATGCATCCAGCCATTGAAACCCTGCGCCATCCGCTCGTGGTTGGCCTCATCGCCAGTCCGGAGCGCATCGTGCAG
>CAISZN010000585.1 GCA_903889985.1 uncultured Hyphomicrobiales bacterium
GATCATCGACCAGTTTGCGCGTCCGGCTGCCGCGGCCTTCGAGAAGAAATACGGCATCAAGGTCGACTACAACCGCGCTGACAACAATGACGTGGTGCTGCGCCTGATCAACGAAGGCAAGGCCGGCAAAATGCAGGGCGATGTCTTCGACGGGACATCGGCTGTTGCGGTCCTGAAGAAGGAAAATCTGGTCCTGTCATGGATCCCCGACAGCGCGAAGCGCCTGCCGGCGATGGCCCGGGACAAAGACGGCTTCTGGGTTGCGACAAATCTCTATGTCTATTCGCCCGGCTACAACACCGACCTGCTGCCGAGTTCAGCTGCGCCAAAAACGCTGGAGGATCTGCTTGATCCCCAACTCAAGGGCAAGATGGCGTGGAACGCGCAGGGCGCACCGTCTGGCGCAGGCGGCTTTATCGGCCTTGTGCTGAGCCACATGGGCGACGACAAGGGCAAGGCCTATCTTCGCAAGCTCGCGACGCAGAACATCACGGGCCTGCGCGCGGCTGCGCGTCAGGTCATGGATCAGGTGATTGCCGGCGAATATGCACTGGCGCTCAACATGGTCAACAACCACCCCTACATCAGCAAGACCAAGGGCGCGCCCGTCGACTGGATCCCGATGAGCCCTGCGCTCTCGGTGATTTCCGCGGCCTCGGTGACCAAGGATGCGCCCCATCCCAATGCTGCGAAACTGCTGCTCGCGTTTTTGATCTCCACGGAAGGTCAGCAAATCTATCAGGCTGCGGATTACCTGCCGCTCGATCCGGAGGTGCCGCTGCGCGAGCCCGCCCTTCGCCCCAACGAGACGACCTATCGTTCCATCTTTTTCACCCCCGAGCAGGTAAACGCCAACATGCCCGCATGGATGGCCGTCTACCAAGACATCTTTCGCTGAGGGAAGTCATGCCAGCCGACGTCGCGATGCAGGAAAAGAGCGTCTCCACGGCCAGCCGGCCGAGCTGGTTCGCCTCCGGTGACAAGCGCGGGCTCGTCATCGTCATTGGCGTGGTGCTGGGCATCCTCGTGCTGCCGCCCCTGTGGTTCCTGCTGCAGGGCAGCGTCACCATCACGGACCGGACCGGCATCACCTCCTTCACGCTGCATCGCTTCGGGGACATCCTGCGCCAGAAGGGATTTGGCGAAAGCGCCATGAATTCCTTCATCTTCGCGATCGGCAGCGCGGCGCTGGCGCTGTTTCTGGGCGGCATCATGGCCTGGCTCGTGGAGCGCACCAATACGCCGCTCAAGGGCCTTGCCTATCTCACCACCATCATCTCAATGGGCACGCCCTATGTGCTCTATGTGAGCGCATGGCTGCTGCTGCTCGCCAAGTCCGGCCCCATCAACACATGGTGGCGGCAGGTCACGGGCACCACGAACCTGCTGGTGGACGTCTATGGTCTCACCGGCATGATCCTCGTCGAGGGCCTGCTCTGGTCGCCACTCGTCTTCCTGCTGCTGGGCGCAACCCTGCGCAACTTCAATCCGGAGCTTGAGGAAGCTGCCCGCATGTCAGGTGCGAGCACCTGGAGCACCATCCGCCGCATCACGCTGCGCCTGTCGATGCCGTCCATTCTCGCGCTTGCCATGCTGGTCTTCATCCGCGCGCTGGAAGCCTTCGAGGTTCCCGCGCTCGTCGGCCTGCCCGGCCGCGTCCATGTGCTGACGACGGACATCTACGACACCATGCACCTGACCATGCCGCCGGATCTGGGCTCGGCGAGTGCGCTCTCGGTCATGCTGCTCGTGCTGGTGTCGATCCTGCTCTATTTCTATGGGCGCCTGACCCGCAATGCGGAGCGCTTCGCCACCATCACCGGCAAGAACTTTCGTGCCTCCCAGCTCAATCTTGGCTGGTGGCGTTATCCGGCGGCGGGCATCCTAGTCCTGATGTTTGGCCTGCTGCTCATCCTGCCGATGATCATCCTCGTCTGGGCCTCGCTGCTGCCCTTCTATTCGACCTTCAGCTGGGCGGCCTATGCGCGAATCACGCCTGACAACTACAAGCATGTGCTCGCGTCCTCGCGCTACATTTCGCTGATCGGCAATACCTTCATCATCGCGCTGGTCACCGCGGCCTCGGTGATGGTCATCGCCTCCCTCACAGCCTGGCTCACCGTGCGCAAGGCTCCGGGCGCGGCCCTGCTCGACCAGCTCGCCACGACACCGCTCGTCTTCCCGGGCATCGTGCTGGGCGTGGGCGTGATGCAGCTCTTCCTGCAGCTGCCCATCGGCGTCTATGGCACCGTGTGGATCATCGTCTGGGCCTTTGTGATCAACTACATGCCCTACGGTGTTCGCTATTCCTTTGCCGGCATGCTGCAGGTCCATCGCGAGCTGGAGGAAGCTGCGGCCGTCTCCGGCGCCACGGCCATGACGGGCTTCCGCAGGGTCGTGATGCCTCTGCTCTCGCCCTCGCTCATCGCAGGCTTCCTCTTCATCTTCCTGCTGGCCACGCGCGTGCTGTCGCTGCCGGTGCTCCTGTCTGGCCCCAGTTCACAGACCATGGCGGTGGCCATGTTCGACCTGTGGGGCAACGGGCAGGGGCCGGAGCTTGCCGCGCTTGGCCTGCTGTGGAGCCTCGCGATGACCTGCATCGCGCTCACATTCTACTTCGTCGCACGCCGCTCAGGCGTCGGCCTTTACGGACAGGGCTGAGGCCCGGGACAGAAAAACATGACTCAAGATCTGAAGAAGCCCGCCTCGCGGGTGGAGATGGTGCACGCGCTGCTCAACCCGTCCAACGTGGTGATCGTTGGCGCGACGGACAGGCCCGGCAACTGGGCACAGCGCGTGTGGCGCAATCTTGGCCGCTACAAGTTTCCCGGAAAAGTCTATCCGATGAATCCCACCCGTGATGAAGTGTGGGACACGCGCTGCTATCGCACCTTCGCGGATCTTCCCGAAAAGCCTGACCACATGATCGTGCTGGCCCCCGCCAAGGGTGTCGCTGCGGTCCTGCGCGAGGGTGCCGCTGCAGGCGCACGCAGCGCCACCGTCATGTCCTCTGGCTTCAGCGAGTCCCCCGATGCGGAAGGCCAGCGTCTCGGTGCTGAACTCACCGCCGCGCTGAAGGAAACCGGCCTCGCCATTTCCGGCCCCAACTGCCTAGGCAACTTCAACGCCTCGGCAAGCTTCTTCTCGATGACCGATGATCGTCCGCATCGCTTCCGGCCAGGTCCGGTGGCGGTATTCGGCCAGTCGGGTGGCATCATCATGGCGATCAAGCGCACGCTGGAAGAGCGCGGCGTTGACACGGGTGCGCTCATCACCAGCGGCAACGAGGCAGGGCTCACCAGCGCCGACTACATCGCCTATTTCGCCGGACGGCCGGAGATCCGCGTTATCGTCTGCTATCTGGAATCCATGCGCGATTCCGAGGGCTTCTTCGCCGCCTGCCGTCTTGCGCGCGATGCGGGCAAGCCAGTGGTGGTGGTGAAGCTCGGTGCCTCCGATGCGGGCCGTCATGCTGCCGCCGCCCACACGGGCGCGCTTGCAGGCTCCATGGATGCCTTCGACGCTGTGGCCGCCGACAATGGTGCGCTGCGCGTGCGCAATCTCGATGATCTCGTCGAGGCGGTCGAACTGCTCGTCCATGCGCCGCTGCCCAAGGGACCGCGTCCGGGCTCCATCACCTTCTCTGGCGGCATGCGTGGCCTCCTGCTCGACATGGCCGAGGCCAATGGGCTCGCCTATCCCGAGATCGCGCCGCAGACGCGCGAAAAGCTTGAGAAGATTCTGGGTGTGGGCACCATCATCGGCAATCCGCTCGATTCCGGCTTCACCGGTCTCACCAGCAAGGATGCCTATATCCAGTGCGTCGAGGCGCTGCTGGCCGATCCAGGCATCGATGGCCTGCTGCTGCAGGAAGAACTGCCGCGCGGTCCTGGCTCCGAGCGCAAGGAAGTGAACCTGCTCGCGGTGAACGACATCGTGCCGCGTGCGGGCAAGCCCGTCGCCTATGTGAGCATGATCAGCTACGGCCTCACCGACTACAGCCGCGACCTGCGCGACCGCATGCCCAACCTCGCCTTCCTGCAGGAGTGCGACAAGAGCCTGCGGGCCTTTGCCTCCGTCGCCCGCTATGCGGCAACCCTCGGCCACAATCAGGCCGTGGCGGCCGCGCCCAACGAGGCTGGCAAGCGCCTGCTGGCGGAATTCGCGGCCAAGCCTGGCCCGGCGACGCTGGATGAGGTTTCCTCCAAGCGCCTGCTGGCTGCCTATGGCATCCCGGTTCCCGCTGAAGGGACTGCCGCCTCTGCCGACGAGGCCGCCACCATTGCGACCCGCATCGGCTATCCGGTCGTGCTGAAGGCCGTGTCGAGCGAGCTGCCGCACAAGTCCGATGCGGGTGCGGTCGTGCTCAACATCGCGGATGAGGCGGGGGTGCGTGCCGCCTATGCCCGGATCGCCGCCGCGCTTGCTGCCCATCCGGCCAAGCCGCGACTTGAGGGGATGCTGGTCGCCCAGATGGTCAAGGGCGGGCTTGAACTGGTGCTTGGCGCCAAGCGCGATCCGGAAGTCGGCCCGGTGATTCTCTTCGGCACCGGCGGCGTCCAGCTCGAATTGTGGCGTGACGTCGCACTTGGCTCCCTCCCCCTCGACCGGGAACGGGCCACAGCCCTCGTCGAGCGCACCCGCGCCAGCCGCCTGATCGCCGGCTATCGCGGCAGCGCGGCCCTCGACCGGGAGGCGCTAATCTCGGCCCTTGTGGGCCTTTCCGCCCTGATGGCGGATGCAGGGCCCCTGATCAGCGAGATCGACGTCAATCCCTTCGTGCTCAGCGAAAAGGGCGGCGTGGCCCTCGACGGGCTGGTTGTCCTCAACCGGACGGCCTAGGCCGCGCCGCGAGGCTGGACCTTTCCCCGATGCCTCTGTAGGAGTTGCTAACTCCCGCAGCAGCATAGAAGGGGCCTGTCGCTTTGGCCGTTCCGCGCCGAGTCATTGTTCCGCTGATCGTGGCCTGCGCCCTGTTCATGCAGAACCTCGATTCGACGGCCCTGGCGACTGCACTTCCCGCCATCGCCAAGTCGCTTGGCGAGACGCCGCTGCGGCTGCATCTGGCGATCACCTCCTTCATGCTCTCGCTTGCGGCCTTCCTGCCGGTCAGCGGCTGGGTGGCGGACAAATTTGGCGCCCGCACGATCTTCCGGCTCGCCATCGTCATTTTCACCCTGGCCTCCATCGCCTGCGGCCTGGCGCCGAGCTTCGAGATGCTGCTGCTCGCCCGCGTCATCCAGGGTGCGGGCGGCGCGCTCATGGTGCCAGTCGGGCGCCTGATCCTCGTGCGCTCTGTGCCGAAGTCCGAGCTCATCTCCGCCATGGCGCTGATGGGCATGCCGGCCCTCATCGGCCCCATCATCGGGCCGGTGCTCGCGGGCCTCATCATCACCGTGGCCTCATGGCGCTGGATCTTCTGGTTCAACGTGCCCATGGGGATCCTTGGCATCATCCTCGTGTCGATCTTCATCGAGGATGTGCGCGAGCCAGATGTGAAGCCCTTCGACTGGCCGGGCTTCGTCCTCTCGAGTTTCGGCCTGTGTGGCACGCTGTTCGGGCTTGATGCGCTGACGACCCACAACACGGTCGAGATGGTCCCGCTGGGCGCCCTGATCGCTGGCGTCATCTGCATGGTGCTCTATGTCCTTCACGCACGCAGGGTCGACAATCCGATCCTCGATCTCGCGCTGCTGAAATATCCGACCTTCCGCATCAGCGTGACGGGGGGCTCCTTTTTCCGCTTCGGCGTCGGCGCAGTGCCCTTCCTGCTGCCGCTCATGATGCAGCAGGCCTTCGGCTATACGCCGCTTGAATCCGGCATGATCACATTTGTCTCGGCGGCGGGCTCGTTTGGCATGCGCACCCTGTCCAAGAGCGTGCTGCGCAAATGGGGTTTCCGGCAGGTGCTGATCTGGAACACGCTCATTTCAAGCTTCTTCATGGCCATGTGCGGCCTCTTCACGCCCGACAGCTCCCGCGCCTTCATGATGGCGATCATTTTCTGCGGCGGCGTCTTCCGCTCATTGCAGTTCACTGCGCTCAACACAATCGGCTTTGCCGAGGTAAGCTCGCCCCTCATGAGCCAGGCAACGAGCTTCTCCCAGATGGCCCAGCGCCTTGCGCTCAGCTTCGGTGTGGCCATCTCGGCCTTCGTGCTGCACTGGGTTGGTGGCGATGCACAGCCGCTGCCTGTGCAGGCTTTCTCCACGGCCTTCATTGTGATCGGCGTCCTGTCAGGGCTTTCGTTTGTGAGCTTTTTCAGCCTTGCCCCTGATGCGGGCGAGGAAATCGCCGGGCGCAATCAGGTCCGCAGCCGACGCTTCGAGCGGTGAGGCGGCCCAATCGGCTGTCATGGTTTCGACATCTTCCAACCTGTGTCCCAGCTGCCCTTGGCGTGGCGGCTTCGGGAGGCTAGAACACGCCACCTGCTCGCGGACTGGGGTTCATGCGTACATCCGATGTACTGACGAGGCTCGCCGCTGGCGTGGACGACCGGCTGAGCGTGGGAGCCATTCTCGGCGGTCTCGGGGATCGCTCCTTTTCGCTGCTGGTCGTGCTGCTGGGCCTGCCAAATTGCATCCCCATGCCGCCGCCGATCCCCCTGATCTGCGCCTTTCTCCTGATCGCCGTGGCCATCCAGATGGTGCTGGGCCTGCGGGCTCCCTGGTTGCCGTCCTATGTCCTGTCGCGCTCGGTGGCGCGGACGGACTTCGGCCGTGCCTCGGGCAAGGCCATGCCCTGGCTGCAGAAACTGGAGCGTTTTTCGCGTCCACGCCTTGAATGGTTTAGCACCGGGGTCGCCGTGCGGGTCATTGGCATCCTGCTGATCGCGCTGGCCATGGGCCTCATCCTTGCGGTCCCCTTCATCGGGCAGATTCCCTGGGGCATCGCCGTTTGCCTTGTCGGCCTCGGCCTCGTCGAGCGCGATGGCATGCTGGTCATCGCCGCCGTAGTCTTTGGCACCATCGGGGCCTTCCTGAGCGCCGGCTTCGTCTATGCGGTCTTCGCGGCGGTAAAGGGCTGGTTCTTCTGAACTCGCCGAACTAGGGCTCGTCGTCTTTCGATCGCGATCGCCAGTTCCAGCCCACAGAACTGATGGCGTCGAAAAATAGCGTGATAACAGCTTCGACGAGGAAGCCGACTGCGGCCGAAAGAAGTTCACCCACAAGCTGTCGTCCCGAAGCATGACCTGTCGAAGCAGCATAGCACAGGGTTGCGGACTTGACGGTTCCCGACATCGGAAGTGCTGGCCACTGCCGCGCTGTCCTGGCAATGGATTTGCCGCTGCCTTGCCCCTCCGCTATGACCCGAGCGCCAAAGGAGCGCACCCATGGGCTATCTCGACAA
>CAISZN010000586.1 GCA_903889985.1 uncultured Hyphomicrobiales bacterium
CCGCGGATGGACCCTACAAGGTCGTGAAGTCGATCAAGGTCACCGATGGCGGGTGGGATTATGCCACCTCAGACCTGAAGGCCAACAAGGTCTATTGGGTTCGCTCCGACCATACCGATGTGGTCGATGGCAAGACGGGTGCCGTGAATATCCTGAAGAACTCCGGAAACGGCCATATGGCAGTGGTGGTGCCTGGGACAGACCTGGTCGTCATCCCGATGCGTGACCCGGTCAAGACCAACCGGATCTTCGACGTGAAGGCCGACAAGGTGGTTGCGGACGTGGCGGGCGGCGAAGCGCCGGATGGAGCCACCTATGACAGCTTCTCCAAGCATGTCTTTGTCATCAACCACAATGGCAGCGACGCAACCGAGATCGATGCCGTCACGAAAACCGTCGTGGCAACCATTCCCGTCGGCGGCGGCAAGCTTGAATTCCCCGCCTCCGATGGCGCAGGCAAAGTGTTTGTCAACGTTCAGGCGGCCGGCGAAATCGCTGTCATCGACGTGAAGACCCATAAGCTGGTCACGAAATACAAGATGGCTGGCTGCGAGGACGCCTCTGGCCTCGCCTATGCGGCCAAGAGCAAGGTGCTGATCGCCTCCTGCGGCAATGGCGTGGCCAAGGTCGTTGACCCGCAGACCGGCGCCGAACTGGCGTCGATCCCGATCGGCAAGGGCCCTGATGCGGTGATCTATGACCCCAAGAACCAGGTCGCCTTCATCCCCTGCGGTGAAGACGGCGTGCTTGAGGTCCTGGACGTCAAGAACCGGAAATCCATCACGAAAATCCAGACGCTGAAGACCCCGCCGCTGGCGCGCACGGGCGCGGTCGACTCCTCGGGACGACTCTACCTGATGTCGGCGGAAGCAGACCCGAGCAAGCCGAAGGGCGGCGGAGGTCGCCCGGCACCCAAGGATGGGACCTTCCAGGTCGTCGTGATCGGTCGGTGATCTCCGGATCGATATAATTCCTTGCAGATGCAAGGATGATAAACACATACATGCCTATTTATTAGGCATGTATGTGACAAAAATACATAAATCTTTGAAAAGGCGTGAGACCGAAGCCGAAATGCCCAGAAAAAGTGCTTCACTCGGGAGCATCACAGAAAAGACACAGCTAGCTTAGGCGTCGAACTAAAGAGTCTCGATAGCATTCTATCCGGGGGAAAACATGTCAGTCGGTCTTCAAAATGCGCGGTACGGCCGCACCTATCTTCTGGCGTCGGTAGCCGCTCTCGCTACGGTTGGGACGGGTTTCGCTGCCGATCTTCCGTCGCACAAGGCTGCACCTGCCAGCTACGTCAAGATTTGCGACGCCTACGGCGCCGGCTTCTTTACCATCCCGGGCTCGGACACCTGCCTGAAGGTTGGTGGTTTCGTGCGCTTCGAGGCTCAGTACACCCCGGGCCAGGCCATTCGTAACGTCGGAAACGGCGCCATCAGCCAGGTGAGCAGCGCCCAGGACTCCACCGGCATGGAAACCCGTGGTTCCATCGCCCTCGATGCCCGCACGCCGACGGAGTGGGGCACGGCCCGCACGTACCTGCGCATGCGCATCCTGAATGCGGCTGGTGTCCGTTCGACGTCCGGTCCTGCCAACTTCGATCTGTCGACCGGCCCGACGTCGGGTTCGAAAACCGGCAACACGCTTGAGCGTGCCTATATTTCCTGGGCTGGCTTCACCTTCGGCTTGATGAACGGCGAGTATGCTGCGCTGTGGCCGTCGGGCTCCTACGTTGGCGGTTCTGCCGATTTCACGTCGGGCTGGACCAACGGCATCAAGGGTATCAGCTACAAGAAGTCTTTCGCTGGCGGCTGGACCGCAGCGGTTGAGATCCACTCCCGTTCCGACGGCAACGTCCAGAATGCTTCGAGCGGCAATCCTTTGCTGCCGGTCCCTTACGGTGCCAACGATACAAATCTGGACTCGCTTAAGACCGGTTACAATCTGACTGGCGATATTCGTAACGAGGGTCCGTGGGGCGGCATCGAATTGAGCGCCATGGTTGGCAACAATTCAGTTTCAGCCTCTCCGCTTCCGAGCGCCATTACCACGAGCAAGCTGAAGGGCTCAGACACCCAGACGTCATGGGCTGTGAACTCGACCCTTCAGGTCAACCTGCCGATGCTGGCCAAGGGCGATGCCTTCTTCTTCAATATGGCTTATGGCGTTGGCGCGGATGGCTATGTGGGTGCGGTCGATTCGGTCAGTACGCTTGTGACTGACTCGGGCAACAGGCGCGTGCTGGGTGGTGTTCTTATCCATCCTTCGAACCTGTCTGTGACATCGGTCGATGCCGCCGGAAATCCGCTGACCTATGGTCAGGAGCGGGAGTTCCAGGCAACGGCCTTGCTGACCCATTTTTGGGCTCCGCAGTGGCGCTCCCATTTCTCGGTCGCTTACGCCAAGTATTCGACGCCGACGGCTGCAGGCAACGGCGGTATCCTGAATACGCAGCTGGGTGATGTCACGGTGTGGGCAACCAAGGGCAACCTGATCTTCTCGCCTGTGAAGGATCTGGATATCGGCGTTGAGGTTGGTTATGGCCGCGACAAGGCGACCATCCAGAACCCAACTGCTGCTTTCCTTGCCGCCGGTTCCCCTGGCCTTTCGAATGGCAACTGGATCTCCAAGCTGCGCGTCCAGCGCACCTTCTGATGGATGAAACAGCAAGTTAGTGTTTGAGCCCGCCTCACCGTCGTGAGGCGGGCTTTTTTTATTCAGACAGTAGAGACGACCGTCATGTCAAAGCACCATTTCACGACTGCATTTGCACTTGCCACGCTCCTGAGCCTGTCGAGTGCTGCGATGGCGCAAGTGAAGCTTGGGATGGCGGGGCCCATCACGGGTCCAAGTGCTGCCACGGGCGCGCAGATGAAGAATGGCGTCGAGCAGGCGGTTGAGGACATCAATGCCGCGGGTGGCGTC
>CAISZN010000587.1 GCA_903889985.1 uncultured Hyphomicrobiales bacterium
ATCGCGGGCGCGGATCACACCGCTCTGGCGCACGAGGGCGCGGCTCTGATCGCCGCTCTGAGTGGGTACAGCGACCGGGAGGAAGCCGTCTCCGGTGAAATCGAGGGTGACCTGCTCGCCAGAGGCCAGCCCTACCTTGCCAGCGTGCACGGTGATGGTGCCGGAGTTCTCGACCTCGCCACCAATCAGGGCGGCAAAGCCCCCCTCAGTCACGGCGATGCTCCCCGCATTGGTGACGGAAGCCGAATGGCCATTCCCTAGGAAGCTGCGGCTTCCAGTCATGAAGGCCTCAGGTGCGATGTCGAGACTCGAGCCCACGAAGCCGGCAGCTGCGACGCTGCCGGTGGGCGTGATGGCAATGCCGTTTGGATTGACGAGATAGACCTGCCCGTTGGCATTCACCTGTCCCGCGATGACCGAGGTGGCGCTGCCCGTCACCCGGTTCAAAAGGGCAGCGGTGGAGGATGGCTGCATAATGTTGACCCGGCCGCCCTGACCCACGGAAAAGGTCTGCCAGTTCACGACGGCAGAAGAGCTCGACTGCGTGACGTTCATCTGCCCGGCACCGGGAGTGGCGATGTTGACCGATCCAGCGGCGACGGATCCACCTGTCGGGAGTTGCTGGGCCAAAGCCGGAAGACCAGAAAGAGCGGTCGTGGCAAGAAGCAGGGACACAAAGCGGAATGACATCAGGCAATCACCAGTCAGGCTCGGATGAGCGTAAAATTGAAAATGATGAATCGACGTACAAATAAAAATTGCGGACCCAGTCTAGCTTAATTCGAATGCCTATTGATTAGATAAAATGGGCGCACCTGTTCGAAATGGGCAAAATTAATGATGTCTGGTACAGAGCTTCGTGCTCGTTTTGGGTAATTTACTTGATCTCCACTGCTGCAACAGGCTTGGGACGTTACGTCGTCATAGCGAATTCAAGCGCCCGCAAGCCGTCTTACAAGGCGGTACAAAAAGTCCTTGCCTTCGAAGAGTTGCTTGACGCCAACCTGCTCGTTCAGCCCATGCACACCGCTCTTGCCTTCCTCCGAGAAGATCCCGGAGATGCCATAGGCAGGGATGCCGTATTTGCGCAGCCATCGATTGTCCGTGTAGCCGCCCGATTGTGTCGGCACGACCGGTACGCCGGGCCACATGTCGGCGGCGATCTCCTCGACCGTTTTCATGACTTCCGGAGACAGGGGCGAGGCGGGGCTGTCCACGATCGTCCCGAGAGGGATGACTGAAACCCGCTTGTCTGCGACCGCCTGCTGTAGCGCTTGCTCAACCTGGGCAGGACTCTCGTCCGGCAGGAGGCGGCAGTTCACCGTCGCCCGCGCTGTCTGGGCCATGGCATTTTCCGCATGTCCTGCCTCCAGCTGGGTGGCGACACAGGTGGTGCGGATCTGGTTGTCCCAGGCCTGGCGACGGGTGAGGGCTGCAATGGCCTCCGGCCTGTTGTCACCTGAAGCCAGCGCCTGCACGGCTGCGCGCACGTCCGGGGACTCGAGCCGCGTCACCATCTGCAGCCATGTGGCGGTAACCGGGTTGAGCCTTGCGGGAAATTTGAAATCGGCGAGCTTCACAAGAGCTTCGGCCAGCACGGTGATTGCATTGTCACGGCGCGGCTGGGCGCTGTGGCCGCCGGGGTCCTTCACCTCGAATCGAAAGCTCCGATAAACCTTTTCAGCGAGCTGGATATTGGCCACCACCGGCTTCCCGTCGCGCAGCACGCCGCCGCCACCCTCGTTGATGGCAAGTTCGGCCTCGATGAGGTCGCGATGGTTCTCCAGCAACCAGCGGGTGCCATCGTGGGGAGAGTCTGCCAGTTCCTCATCGGTTGTCAGCGCGAGGATGATGTCGCGCTTTGGCCTGAGGCCTTCTTGCCGGTAGCGGATGAGGTTGGCGACGAAGATAGCAGCCATGCCCTTGTCGTCGATGCTGCCGCGCCCGCGAAAGAAGCCATCCACGTCCTGCAGGACGAAGGGGTCGAAATCCCAGTCCTCGCGCTTTGCTTCGACAACATCGATATGGGCGGCCAGCAGGATCGCCTTGCTGCTGCCGTCCCCATGCAGACGGGCCACCAGATTGCCCTTGCGAGGCCCGGAGGAGAGCACCTTCACGTCTTCAGCGGGGAAGCCGGCACTGCGCAGCCTTGCTGCCATGGCCTCGGCGGCCTTCAGGGTATCG
>CAISZN010000588.1 GCA_903889985.1 uncultured Hyphomicrobiales bacterium
ACCGGCGTTCCGGGAGATCCTGGATTTGGTACGGTCAAGCAGGGCTATCTCGAAGGCTCGAACGTGGATCCGGTCAAGGAGATCACCGAGCTCATCACCGCGCAGCGGTCCTATGAGATGAATTCCAAGGTCATTCAGGCCGCGGATGAAATGGCCAAGACGGTTTCACAAGGACTACGCTAATGACTAGCATCGGTCTGCTTCGCTCGTGCACGCTAGCGATTGCCACGTTGTGGGCCGGTGTTATCTCGGCAATTGCTCAGGAGCCGGTTCCGGTTCCAACAGTTGTCATTTATCCAATGGATATTATCACACCAGAGATGGTCGGAATCGCATCGCTGATGCCGCCAGTGCCGGCCTCCAGTTACTACATGAACAAGCAGGATATCATCGGGAAGGTTGCTCGCCAGACCCTTCTTCCAAATCGGCCCATTCCTATCGTCTCGCTCGTCATGCCAAGGCTTTTCCAGCAGGGCGCTCTTGTTCGGATCGTCTTCAGCGAGGCCGGCATTGTTGCCTCCGGTATCGGAACGGCGCTGGAATCGGGAAGCCAGGGTGATCGGGTTCGCGTCCGCAACTCAGATTCCAATCTGATCGTCGTGGGGAAGGTTGACGCAAATGGATCAGTCCTCGTTGGAGGGCAGTAATGCGTTTGCTTGGTTTTTGTCTGGCATTCCTGAGTGCGATTTGCGCGGCACAAGCAGAAGTTCGCATCAAGGATATTTCTTCCTTGCGCGGAATGCGGGATAATCAGCTCGTTGGCTATGGCCTCGTCGTTGGCCTGTCAGGCAGCGGCGACAGCTTTCGAAACTCGACCTTTACTGATCAGGCCTTGCAATCCATGCTTGACCGCATGGGCATTTCCACCCGTGGCACGCCTTCGCGCCCAAGGAACATTGCAGCAGTCATCGTGACGGCTGATTTGCCGCCTCTTCTCAGCAAGGGGACGCGCATGGACGTGACGGTCTCCTCGCTTGGTGATGCCACCTCCCTTATGGGTGGGACACTCATCATGACGCCGATGACGGGGCCTGATGGCATCACCTATGCTGCAGCTCAGGGGCAGGTCTCCATCAGTGGGTTTGCAGCTCAGGGCCAGGCAGAAACCCTCACGCAAGGGGTTCCCACAGCCGGGCGGATCGCCAATGGCGCGATCATCGAGCGCGAAGTTCCTGGCCGCCTGACGGACATTGCAGCGATGGTCCTCGAACTCAAAAATCCGGATTTCAAAACCGCGATTGAAATCGTTGATGCCATCAACGCTTTTACAAAAACACGCTACGGCATGGCCTCTGCCCGCGAGCAGGATAACCGCAATGTCCTCCTCACCAGACCTGCAAAAGTCTCAACGGTCCGCTTTATGTCCGAGATCGGGGACCTGTTGGTTGAACCCGATCAGCCTGCGCGTGTCGTCATCGACGCGCGGACGGGAACCATCGTGATCGGGCAAGATGCCCAGATTTCGACGGTTGCAGTCACGCACGGCAATATCACCGTGCGTGTTACGGAAACTCCGAACGTCAGCCAGCCTGCGCCAAAGAGTAACGGCCAGACGACCGTGACGCCGCAGACCGCCATTGGCGCCGACCAGGCAGGTGGCCAGATGGCCATCGTTGGAGGCTCCAACCTGCGTCAGCTTGTGAGAGGGCTCAACCAGATCGGCCTGAAACCCTCCGGCATCATTGCCATCCTGCAGTCCATCAAGGCGGCAGGTGCATTGCAGGCAGAACTCATCGTTCAATAGCCCTCACCAGCCAGGGGAAAGCTCAGGCGCTGATAGTGAAGCCTGTCGGACTGCCTGCTGTGCGAGGATGTAGTGAGCCGCTATCAGACGGCCTGTGTATTGGCCTTCATCATCGGTCTTGCTGGTGTCATGCCCTCGTATGGGCAGGACGCAGAAAGCACGAATGAACCGGTCGATATTCGTCCGCCTGCGACGCGGGCAAAGCCGGAGCGCGCTCAAGCGCCAAAGCCCGTCGCTGCCAGACTCCCCGCCAAGCCGAAGACCGATATACCTGAGGGACCACTGGCAGAAATACCGAAGCCCCTCCATGCCGCTGCGCCCAAAAAAAATCAGGCCAAGGGCGCACCACATGAGCTTTCGAAGCCGCGTACGACAGCTTCAAAGCCTCCGGCATCGGTGACCAATGCTGCCTCGGCAGCGACCAAGTCGCCAGAAGCCAAGCCGGAGGGTGGTGCAGGATCGAAATTTGATCTTGCAGATCAGATCACGACGACAGCGGCGACGGCATCGCCAAAGCCAGCGCCTGTCGCCGCATTGCCGGCTGACTTCTGCACCAATATTGCCGATCTCACGGCGGAGTCGCGGGCGAAAATTCGAGCTGAGCAACTCGCCGCACTGGAAGCCGACCTTCGCACTCGTATTTCCGAACTCGAGGCCAAGAAGGTCGAGGTTCAGGGTTGGGTTGAAAAGCAGGAAGAGATCAGG
>CAISZN010000589.1 GCA_903889985.1 uncultured Hyphomicrobiales bacterium
CGGCAGCGCCGACATCAAGCTGAAGAAGACGAAGAACCTCGCCAGGCAGCTGACCAATGCCGAATGGATGATGAGCATCCCCGGCACGGAAGACCAGAAGCTGCAGATGATCAACTGCGTGAGCTGCCACACGCATGAGCGCATCGTTAAGTCGGCCTATGATGAGGACGATTTCGTCAAGATCCAGGAGCGCATGGCGGGCTATGCGCAAGTAAGCCAGCCCATCAAGCCGCAGCCGCGCGTCGAGAAATCGCGTGCCGCCAATCCGGAGCGCTTCCGGCCCTTCGCCAAATATCTCGCCAGCATCAATCTCAGCGAAGGCACCACATGGAACTACCCGCTGCAGACCATGCCACGGGTGAAGGGTCGCGGCACACGGGCCATCATCACGGAATATGACCTGCCGCGCCCAACCATCGAGCCCCATGACGTGATCGTGGAAGGCGGCACCGTCTGGTATTCAAATTTCGGCGAACAGTTTCTAGGCCGGCTCGACCCGAAGACGGGTGAGCACAAGGAATACAAGATGCAGGAGCTGAAGCCCGGCTGGCCTACAGGCAGCCTCGACATCGGTGCTGACAAGGAGGGCAACCTGTGGCTTGGCATGATGTATCAGGCCGCGATCACCAAGTTTGATCCGAAGACAGAAAAGTTCACCTACTTCCCGGTTTCTCCTGAACGCAACAAGGACGATACGCAGCTCAACATGGTGACACTCAACCAGCATGTTGACGGGAAAATCTGGGTCAATGACGCGGGCCCACAGTCGATCCTGCGCCTCGACGTGAAGACCGGAAAATACGAGGACTTCGATCCAATCAAGACGCTGCCGGGCGGGGCTGCCGGGCGCTCCTTCTATGACATCCGCGCGGACTCGAAGAACAATCTGTTCATCACCGAATATCAGGGCAACATGCTGGTGCGTATTGATGCCCAGACAAAGGACGTGAAGACCTATCAGGTGCCAACCGCCATCTCGCGCAATCGCCGCGGACGCATCGACGATCAGGATCGCTTCTGGTTCGCGCAATATCGCGGCAACAAGATTGCGATGCTCGACACCAAGAACGAGAAGATCACCGAATATCCGCTGCCGACCAAATATACACAGCCCTATGACGTGATCTGGGACAAGAACGGTGACCTGTGGACCGGTGGCATGACGACGGATCGCGTGGTGAGACTTGATCCGAAGTCTGGAAATGCCGTCGAATATCCCCTGCCGCGCGACACCAACATGCGGCGCATGTTCGTCGATAATTCGACATCACCACCCACCTTCTGGGTGGGCAGCAACCACGGCGCGTCGATTGTGAAAGTTGAGCCGCTGGATTGAGGGACGATCTCTTAGCACACCATCAACGGCCGCCCACGGCGGCCGTTTTCATTTGCCCGCGCTCTCCAGCAGCTTGTCGCGCTTGGCTGCCTCGGCGAGTTCCGCCAGCTTTTCCTGGGCGCGCGGCTGGATCACGCCCGCTGACATGATGAGCTTGAAGGCATCATCGACAGTCAGCGGCACTTCCACGACCTCGGATGCTGGCAGGTAAAACCAGAAGCCGGTGGTGGGATTGGGCGTGCACGGCATGAAAACGGAGACCATGTCCCCCTTTTCCGGCAACTCATCGGCGATGACCTGCGCCGGCGGGGCGGAGATCAGGACGATGGACCACATGCCCTTGCTGGGAAACTGCACGAGGCCAACCTTGCGGAAGGACTGGTCGGACTGGGAGAAGACTGTCTCGAAGATCTGCTTCGCGCCCTTGTAGATGCCCCGCACCACAGGCATGCGGTCGAGAATCATCTCACCAAGACGCAGCAGGGTTCTGCCGGCAAGATTGGCGGCCAGGAAACCCAGAAGCGTGAGGCCCAGAAAGGCCAGAACGACGCCAGTGCCGGGGACGCGGATGGGCAGGTAGGTATCGGGCCAGAGAGACGGGGGCACCAGCGGGCGCACCCATTCGTCCACGGTGTTGATGAACCACCAAACCAGCCATGCTGTCACAGCCAGCGGCCCTGCGATTACCACGCCCGTCAGAAACCATGTGCGGATGCCGCTGCCGAAATGCCCGTGGCGCGGCTCAACCTTCAGCTTGAAGAGTTGGATATCTTCTGGTTTCGGCACGTCAGGCGGCATCATCGTCCAAGCTCCCGGGACGGCTTAACCGCCCCAGCCGTCAGGAGGATGACGGCTGGAAGCGCGTGAAGCAAGGCGGGGGCCACCGCCTGAAAGTCAGACGCCTGCGCGCTGTCCGGCAGGACGCTGGGGCCTGCGGTCGGGGCGCGGCCCGGCCGGATTATTGCGACGGGGCTCCCCATTGCCCTTGCCCTGGGTCTGCTGGGGCTGGTTGTGACCATTCCCGTTAGCACGCGCAGGGCGGTTATCCTGCTTGGGCCGGTCATCCTGCCGATGCGGACCCGGCTGGGGCCGACGGGAGGGCTGGGCAGGCGCGGCAGCGCCGGCGGCCTGAACCTGTCCGGGACGCCCCTGCTGGGGACGGCCGCGACCCTGCTGCTGCTGGCGCGGCTTGCCACGGCCCGGCGCATCGGCGGGCTGGGTGGCCCTGATAGAGGGATCGCGGCGGTCAGTGGCAGGGATCGTGAGGCGAATGAGCTTCTCGATCTGGCGCAGGAGATGACGCTCCTCATGATCGCAGAGCGAGAAGGCCGCGCCGTCGGCACCGGCACGGGCCGTGCGGCCGATGCGGTGCACATAGCTCTCCGGGACGTCCGGCAACTCGAAGTTGACCACATGGGTCACGCCATCAACATCGATGCCCCGCGCGGCGATGTCCGTTGCGACCAGCGTCGGGATGCGACCGGTCTTGAAGGCATCGAGGGCCTTCTGGCGCTGGTTCTGGCTCTTGTTGCCATGGATGGCCGCGGCGGGCTGGTTGCCGGCCTCGAGATATTGGGCCACCCGGTCGGCGCCACGCTTGGTGCGCGTGAAGACGATGGTGCGCTTGACCTCCGGACGACCCAGAAGCTCGAGCAGGATCTCGCGCTTGCGGCTCGTCTCGATGTGGAAGATGTGCTGGGCAATGCGCTCGACGGTGGTGGCGACCGGGGTCACCTTCACCTGAACCGGGTCACGCAGCATCTCGCCGGCCAGCGTTGCGATCTCGCTCGGCATGGTGGCCGAGAAGAACAGGTTCTGGCGAACCTTGGGAAGCTTGGCGATGATGCGTCGGATCGGCACGACGAAGCCAAGATCGAGCATGTGATCGGCTTCATCGAGGACGACGATCTTCGTCGCATCGAGTTTCACCGAGCCAGTGCCCATATGGTCGAGCAGGCGGCCCGGCGTGGCCACCAGCACGTCCAGGCCACGGGCCAGCTGCTCACGCTGCGGGCCAAGCGACACGCCACCGACGACGACGCCAACCGAGAGCTTGGCGAAGCGGCCATATGTGCGGAAGGACTCGGCGATCTGGGCGGCCAGCTCGCGGGTCGGTGCCAGCACCAGCGCGCGAACGTGCTTGGGCAGGGGCCGCTGGTTCTCTTCCAGAAGGCGATGGATGATCGGCGCCGCGAAGGCGGCCGTCTTGCCGGTGCCGGTCTGGGCGATGCCCAGCAGGTCACGGCCCTGAAGGAGGATCGGGATCGACTGCGCCTGAATGGGCGTAGGGGAGGTATAACCCTCGTGCTGGAAGGCGCGAAGGACGGTCTCGACGAGGCCGAGATCCTGAAAAGTTGTCACGATGATGCTTTCCGCTCGCGCAGGCATGACCCGTGGGGCCGCGCTGTGCGACACTTTTGGGGACGAGCCCCGCGTATCCGGGCTTTGTCGGGTGGTTTGGGCGATGCGCTCGACAGCAGGACCGGAAGACCGGCTCAACGCGGCTGGAACACATGTTGCTGCATCGCAGCGCGCTCCTTCTACGCGAAGCGGACCCATCGGTCAATGAAGGGCTCCAGTTTCACCAAAATAGATGAGCGGCGTGAAGTTCAGCATCACGCCGACAGGCGGTTTCGGGAAGGGAGACGCGCGCCGGACCAGCGCAACCGCCTCCGCATCGAGCTCCCGATCCCCCGTCGAGCGCACGAGCGAGACGGTGATCAGGTTGCCCGCACGATCGAGCTGGAAGCTCACCAGCGCCGTGCCCTGCGCACCCCGCGCCTGCGCACCCGCCGGGATCCGCTTGGCCCGTTCGAGCAGGCCAAAGACAAGGCTCTTGTAGCTGTCCTCCGTGGCATGATCGGCGCC
>CAISZN010000590.1 GCA_903889985.1 uncultured Hyphomicrobiales bacterium
GCGGGAGTACTGGTCCCTCGCGGCCAGCCTTCTGACCAAGGACAGGCAGAGTTTTGTGGCCCGCCTCGTGGGCGCAGATGGCAAGAAGATCACCCGCCTCGACATTGGCACCGGCGAGGAGGCGACAGCCTTCAAGGCCGCTCTGGAGAAGGCCACCTTCTCGGTCGTGTCAGTGGAAGCCAAGCCGGCCCGGAGAAATCCCTGGGCGCCCTTCACGACCTCGACGCTCCAGCAGGAAGCATCCCGCAAACTGGGTTTTGCCCCGGCCCGCACCATGCAGATCGCCCAGCGCCTCTATGAGGGCGTCGATCTGGGCGGCGAGACCGTCGGTCTCATCACCTACATGCGAACCGACGGCATCGACATGGCGCCGGAAGCCATCACGGCCGCCCGTGCGGTGATCGCGAAGGAATATGGGGACCGCTATGTGCCCTCCTCGCCGCGCCGTTACACGTCCAAGCAGAAGAATGCGCAGGAGGCCCATGAGGCCATCCGCCCCACCGACATGTCGCGACTGCCCAAGCAGATGTCGCGCTATCTGGAGCGCGAGCAGCTCGCCCTCTATGAGCTGATCTGGACGCGCACCATCGCCAGCCAGATGGAGAGCGCCGAGCTCGAGCGCACCACGGCCGAGATCGTCGCCAAAGTGCCGGAGCCTTCAAAAATCCGCAGCATTGACCTTCGCGCCACCGGACAGGTCGTGCGCTTCGATGGCTTCCTCGCGCTCTATCAGGAAGGGCGCGACGACGAGGAAGACGAGGAGAGCGGCCGCCTGCCGCCCATGAGCGCAAACGATCCGCTGGCGCGCGAGAAGATCGACGCCGTCCAGCATTTCACCGAGCCGCCACCGCGCTTCACGGAGGCGACGCTGGTCAAGCGCATGGAAGAGCTCAGCATCGGTCGTCCCTCGACCTATGCCTCGACCCTGGCCGTGCTGCGCGACCGCGAATATGTGCGCATCGACAAGAAGCGTCTCGTGCCGGAGGACAAGGGCCGCCTGCTGACGGCCTTCCTCGAGAGCTTCTTCTCCCGCTATGTCGAATATAATTTCACCGCCGATCTCGAGGAAAAGCTCGACGGGGTGGCAAACCACGAGATCGACTGGAAGCAGCTGCTGCGCGACTTCTGGAAGGATTTTGCCGGTGCCATCGAGGGCACCAAGGACCTGCGCACAACGCAGATCCTTGATAGCCTGAACGAGGTTCTGGGTCCCCACATCTTCCCGGCCAAGGAGGATGGATCCAATCCGCGCGGCTGCCCCTCCTGCGGCAATGGCCTGCTCTCCCTGAAGCTCGGAAAATTCGGCGCCTTCATCGGCTGCTCGAATTATCCGGAGTGCAAGTTCACCCGCACCATGGCCGCCTCGGCGACCGGAGAAGCTGCAGCGGGATCGGAAGGCGATCGGCCGGGCGTGAAGGTTCTGGGCATCGACCCCGCCAGCGAGCTCGAAGTCACCCTGCGCGATGGCCGCTTCGGACCCTATGTCCAGCTGGGCGAAGGCGAGAAGCCGAAACGCTCCTCCATCCCCAAGGGCATGTCTGCCTCGGATGTGGATCTGGAAAAAGCGGTCGCGCTGCTGTCACTGCCTCGAGAGGTGGCGAAGCATCCGGAGAGCGGCGAGCCAATTCTGGCCAACATCGGCCGCTTCGGGCCTTATGTTCAGCATCAGAAAACCTATGCAAACATAAGCCGCGACGACGATATTCTGACCATCGGCGCAAACCGGGCGATCGATCTCATCGTCACCAAGGAACAGGGCGGCGGCTCGCGCTTCGGCAATACGGCCCCAGGCCGTTCGCTGGGCCAGCATCCTGATGGCGGCGAAGTCTCGGTGAAGGCCGGACGCTTCGGCTCCTACGTGAACCACGGCAAGGTCAATGCGACGCTGCCGAAGGGCACTGACCCGGCGACCCTCACCCTGGAGCAGGCTCTGCCAATTCTGGCGGCCCGCGCCTCGGGCGCCCCTGCTGGTGGCGGGCGCATGCTCGGCGATCATCCGGCCGGCGGGCCGATCGTGGTCCGTGATGGGCGCTATGGCGCCTATGTCAGCCACGGCAAGGTCAATGCGACCATCCCCAAGAGCATGACGGCAGAGACAGTCACGCTCGAGGATGCCGTGCGCCTGATCGAGGAAAAGGGCGGGCCGGACAAGAAGCTCACCAAGAAGGGACCCGGCAAGAAGGCTCCTGCCAAGAAGGCAGCTGCCAAGAAGCCTGCGACCAAGGCCAAGGTGAAAGTCGTGGACA
>CAISZN010000591.1 GCA_903889985.1 uncultured Hyphomicrobiales bacterium
CACACCGCCCATGGCCAGAATGGTCCAGTGGGCGCCGGCCTTTCGCATCTCGTCCTCAAGGAAATCGCGGTCACCCTTGGGCGCGATGGGATCATCCGCACCATGGATCACCAGTACGGCAGCCTTCACCGCGCCGGCCTCCGCGGGCAGGGCTGTCTTGAGGTTGCCATGCATGCTGACGACGGCCGCCACATCGGCACCCGAGCGGGCAAGGTCGAGGACATTGGATCCGCCGAAGCAATAGCCGATGGCCGCGCAGCGCGTGGCATTGCCAAAGCCGATCTTGGCGGAAGCAGCCTTCATGGCGGCCAGTGCTGCATTGATGCGGCTGCGGGTTTCGGTTGGCTGCTTGATGAGCGGCTGCAGGAAGTCCATGGGGACTTCATTGCCCTTCGGACGACCTTCCACCCCATACATGTCGGCGAGGAAGACGACGTAGCCATGGGCTGCGAGCTCCTGCGCGATACCGATGCTCTTCTCGGTGACGCCGGCCCAGTTGGGGGCCCTGAGCAGCAGCGGCGCATCCTTGGGGCCGATCTCGTTCCAGGCCACCACGCCCTCGCAATTCAGGTCGCCGGCCTTGTAGGCAAATTTTTCCGTCTTCATTGAGAGCCCTCCAGTCTGATTGTTCGAGTTGGGTTCGGGTGGTCCGCTCAGGCGTCCGCCCAGATGTCCTTTGCAAGCTCCACGAGGAGCCGCAGCTTGTCTTCCTGCACCTGCACCGAGATCGGATTGCCGATGTCGACGCTGGCGAAACCGCATTGCGGGCTGATGCAGAGGCGATCGAGGGCAACGAATTGGGTCGCGGCCTCGATGCGGGCCTTCAGCTCGTCCCGGTTCTCGACCGTGGTCGTCTTGGTGGAGACGAGGCCGAGGATGACGCTCTTTGAGGGTGGGACGAAGCGCAGCGGCGCGTAGTCGCCCGCCCGCGGCGAGTCATACTCGAGGAAATAGAAGCCGATGTTGAGCGCGTTGAAGAGCTTGTCGGCGACCACGTCATAGCCGCCCTCCGCATGGAACTGGCCCGCCCGGTTGCCGCGGCACAGGTGCATGCCGATGCGCAGGGTCCTGGGGGCAGCGGCCAGCACCCTGTTGGTCACTGCGATGTAGCGGTCGATGGTCTCCTGCCAGTCCTCGCCACGGGCCTTCAGGGTGGCCTGGACAGCTGGGTCGCCGAACTTGGCGAAGGCCGTCTCGTCGATCTGGATATAGGTGCAACCGGCGTCGGCCAGCGCCTGCAGCTCCTTGCCGAAGGCCTCGACCGTATCGGCCCAGAAGCTGTCCGTATCCTTGTAGGCGGTGGCCAGCACGGCCGCATCGCCGCCCCGGAAATGCAGGGCGCAGGGGCCGGGGATGGTGATCTTGGGGGTGGCGGTGCGGGTCAGGGCCTTGAGGACCCGGAAATCCTCCACGTGGATCGGGTGGGTCCATTGCACGCGGCTGCGGATCTTCGCCACGGGCTGGGCGCCACGGGTTGGGGCGTGGTCATCGCAGCAGGAGTCCTTGGGCTCATCCTCGACCGAGTCGATCTGAATGTCCCGGCCAAGCTGGCTGTAGAAAAAGCTGTGATAGCTCGCCCGGCGGAACTCGCCATCGGTGGCGACCCTCAGTCCCACCCGCTCCTGCAGGGCGACGGCCTCGCGGATGGCTTCATCCTCGGCCGCCTTGAGGGCCTGGGCACTCGCCTGGCCTGCAGCATGGCGTCGCCGCAGGTCGAGGAGGGAGGCCGGGCGCAGCAGGCTGCCGATGTGTTCGGCTCGGAAGGGGGGCTGGATCATGGGGTTTCCTCTTGTTCCATCTTCCGTAAATGGCGCCTGCGCCCGCGGCAAGGGTGCGGCTTCAAGGACGTGACCGCCTGCGAAAGTCCGGGGGAGTGCTTGTGTAAAGGCCCGACCCTTGGTATGTCCGCGCGTCCCCTCGGGGATTTTAACCCGCTCGCATCTGCCGGCCCGCGCCGGACCACCCTTGGGTGGCGTCCCGTCGAAATGAGACGGACACCGGCAGCCTCGAGCCCGTGAAACACGAACCGCCGGCGCCGCCCATCAGGGCACCAGGAGAATTCATGTCATCTACTGCCAACAGCTTCGCGCCGACGCGCGATGATTTCGCCGCGCTGCTCGACGAGAGCTTCAACGAGAACGAAGCCTTTGAGGGTTCGGTCGTCAAGGGCATCGTCGTCGCGATCGAAAAGGACGTTGCCGTCATCGACATCGGTCTGAAGACCGAAGGCCGCGTCGCTCTCAAGGAATTCATGGGCCCGGGCCGCGACACGCCAATCAAGGTTGGCGACGAGGTCGAGGTCTATCTGGAGCGCGTCGAGAACGCGCTCGGTGAAGCCGTCATCTCGCGCGACAAGGCTCGCCGCGAAGAGAGCTGGGTCAAGCTCGAGAAGGCTTTCGAGGCCAAGGAAAAGGTCGACGGCATCATCTTCAACCAGGTCAAGGGCGGCTTCACCGTCGATCTGGATGGCGCTGTCGCGTTCCTTCCCCGCTCGCAGGTCGACATCCGCCCGGTGCGCGACGTCACCCCGCTGATGGGCGTTCCGCAGCCCTTCGAGATCCTCAAGATGGATCGCCGCCGCGGCAATATCGTCGTGTCGCGCCGCACAGTCCTCGAGGAGAGCCGCGCCGAGCAGCGTCACGAGATCGTGGCCAACCTCGAAGAGGGTCAGGTCATCGACGGCGTCGTCAAGAACATCACCGATTACGGTGCCTTCGTGGATCTGGGCGGCATCGACGGCCTCCTGCATGTCACCGACATTGCATGGCGCCGCGTCAACCATCCGACCGAGGTGCTGAACATCGGCCAGACCGTGCGCGTGAAGATCATCAAGATCAACCACGACACCCATCGCATCTCTCTCGGCATGAAGCAGCTGCTTGATGATCCGTGGCAGAACATCGAGGGCAAGTACCCGATCAATGCGCGCTTCCATGGCCGCGTCACGAACATCACCGACTACGGTGCGTTCGTTGAGCTGGAGCCGGGCATCGAAGGCCTTATCCACGTCTCCGAAATGTCGTGGACCAAAAAGAACGTGCATCCCGGCAAGATCGTTTCGACGAGCCAGGAAGTCGACGTTCAGGTGCTCGAGGTCGATCCCGTCAAGCGCCGCATCTCGCTTGGTCTCAAGCAGACCCTGCAGAACCCGTGGGAAGCCTTCGCCGAGAAGCATCCTGTCGGCACCGTCATCGAAGGCGAAGTCAAGAACAAGACCGAGTTCGGCCTGTTCATCGGCCTCGACGGCGATGTGGACGGCATGGTCCATCTCTCCGACCTCGACTGGAAGCGTCCGGGCGAGCAGGTCATCGAAGAGTTCAAGAAGGGCGACATGGTCAGCGCCCAGGTGCTCGACGTTGATGTGGAGAAGGAGCGCATCTCGCTCGGCATCAAGCAGCTCGGCGGCGACCCCTTCGCCCAGAAGGCTGAAGGTGGCGCGACCGAAGGTGCTGGCGAAGTCCGCAAGGGCGCCGTGGTGACCTGTGAGGTCATCGAGGTGAAGGAAGGTGGCATCGACGTCCAGATTTCTGGCACCGATCTCGTCGCCTTCATCAAGCGCAGCGAACTCGCCCGCGATCGGACCGATCAGCGTCCCGAGCGCTTTGCGGTTGGCGAGAAGGTCGACGCCCGCGTCACCATCTTCGATCGCAAGGCCCGCAAGGTCTCCGTCTCGATCAAGGCCCTCGAGGTCGCGGAAGAGAAGGAAGCCATCGCCCAGTTCGGTTCGGCCGACTCGGGTGCCTCGCTCGGCGACATCCTTGGCGCAGCGCTCAAGGCTCGCGACGGCAAGGGCACGAAGTAATCTGGCGCGCCCTCCCGGGCGCACCACCACAGTGATCAGCGAGCCCGCGTGGATTTCCACGCGGGCTTTGCTTTTTCTGCATATTGCTTATGGGTATCGGCGCTCCTAGTTTGGTGCTGTCCCTCAGGATGAACCGCATGTCCTTTTCCGAGCCCGGTGCTGACCACCTCATCGACCGCCGCATCCTGCGCCGGAAGGTCTCTTTCTGGCGCATAGGCACCTTCCTCGCCTTGATCGTGGCCGTCGTTGTCGCGGGCTGGCGCTATTCCGCTTCCGGCAATCCTGGGGGCTTTGCCCATCACATCGCCCGCATTTCCGTCACGGGACTGATCACCGGAGACCGGGAGACCGTGAAGCTCTTCGACGACGTGGCGAAGTCCAGCAGCGCCACGGCGCTGATCGTCTCGATCGAGAGTCCCGGCGGCACGACGACCGGCGCCGAGCGGATCTATGATGCGATCCGCCGTGTCGCCGAAAGGAAGCCCGTCGTCGCCGTGGTTCGCGGCATGGCGGCATCTGGCGGCTATATCGCCGCGCTGGGCGCTGACCGGATCTTCGCCCAGGGCAATTCGCTTGTCGGCTCCATCGGCGTGCTCTTCCAGTTCCCCAATGTCTCGCGCCTGCTCGACACGATCGGCGTGAAGCTGGAGGAGGTGAAGTCCTCCCCCCTGAAGGCCGCGCCCAACGGCTATGAGCCCACGAGCCCGGAGGCCCGTGCGGCCCTTGCAGCTCTCGTCAGTGACTCCTTCGACTGGTTCAAGACGCTGGTGCGCAGCCGCCGCCACATGGAGGACGTCGAACTCGATCGCGTTGCGGATGGCCGCGTCTTCACCGGCCGCCAGGGCCTTGGCCTCAAGCTGATCGATGCACTGGGCGACGAGCGCGAAGCCATCGCGTGGCTCGAGAGCGAAAAGAAGCTGGGCCACGACCTGCCGGTGCGGGATTGGCGTCCGGCTCGTTCCATGGATGGATTGGGACTCTTCAGTCTGGCCGCTGAATTTACGGATGTCGCCGGACTGAAGAATATTTCTGAACTTATGCGTAAGTTGGATGCCCAGAGTCAGGCCCGTGTCCTTGACGGTCTTGTTGCCGTTTGGCAAGGTGGGGTTGTCAATTGACACATTAGGCAGGCCAAAACACTGCCGTCGCGACATCGCCAGGGTCTTCTCGGATGATCAAGTCAGAACTCGTCCAAAGGATTGCAGAGCGCAATCCTCATTTGTATTTGCGCGATGTGGAGACCATCGTGAATGCGATCCTGGACGAGATAACCCATGCGCTTGCGCGCGGCGACCGTGTGGAGCTTCGCGGTTTCGGTGCCTTTTCAACCAAGCATCGCGACGCGCGCCTGGGGCGCAATCCGCGCACTGGGGAACATGTCCCGGTTGACGAGAAGGCCGTTCCGTTCTTCAAGACGGGCAAGGAGATGCGCGAGCGTCTGAACAGCGACGGAACTCGCTGATTTTCGGGCCTCCCGCTGCGTGCAGGAGAGGCCCATGAAACACGTGCTCAACTGGATCCTGTTTCTGCCGCTTGCCCTGCTCGTGGTGCTCTTCGCCGTCATCAACCGGCAATCCGTTTCGGTCGTCATTGATCCCTTTGGAAGCGACATTCCCGGACTGCGCTTCGAGGCGCCGCTCTTTGCGGTCATTTTCATCTTTCTCGCACTTGGCATGCTGATCGGCGGGGTGATCACCTGGTTCCGTCAGGGCCGGCATCGACGTGCCCTGCGGGAGGCCCGCTCGGAGATCGCGACCCTGCGCGCCGAACGCGAGAGGTTGCTTGCCGGCCAGCCTGCCCTGACGGATTCCCGCGACCGGGCAGCCTGAGCTGCATGCAGAACTGGCCGTGGCCGGCGTCGCGCTATATATGGGGCGCACGCAATAGGCCTGATGATGACCGACCTCGTGATCAAGATCTGCGGGCTCTCGACGCCCGAGACACTCGCTGCCGCGCTGGACGCCGGCAGCGACATGGTCGGATTCGTCTTCTTTCCGCCCAGCCCCCGCAATCTGACGCCCGCCGCCGCCCGCGAGCTGGCCGCTCCCGCTCGTGGCCGCGCCGAGCGTGTGGCTCTCAGCGTGGATGCGGATGATGCCCTGCTGGACGCCATCGTCGCCGCCCTTGATCCCGACTGGCTGCAGCTGCATGGCCGCGAGACTCCCGAGCGGGTGGCGCAGGTGAAGGCCCGTTATGGCAGGCCAGTGATGAAGGCCGTTGGGAGTGCCGTCGCCGCTGAACTTGCCAAGGCACTGCCCTATGAGGGCGTGGCCGACCGGCTGCTCTATGATGCCAAGCCGCCGCCGGGAGCTGTGCTGCCCGGCGGAAATGGTCTGCCCTTCGACTGGCGCCTTCTTGAAGGCCGTCCTGACCGAAACTGGATGTTGTCGGGCGGGCTCAATCCGGACAATGTCTCGACGGCCATGGCCACGCTTGATCCGCCCGGTCTCGATGTCTCCTCAGGTGTCGAGCGCGCGCCCGGCATCAAGGATCCGGACCTCATCACCAGCTTCATCGCCCGGGCCCGTGCGGCCCGCCGCCCATCAGAGACATCCGGCCAGAGGCCGGCCGCAGGAGTGATCGCGTGAACCAGGAAAATCCCAACTCGTTCCGCACGGGCCCCGACGAGCATGGCCATTTCGGCATCTATGGCGGACGCTTCGTCGCCGAGACGCTGATGCCTCTCATCCTCGATCTGGAAAAGGCCTATGAGGACGCGAAGAACGATCCGGCCTTCCATGCGGAGATCGCCTACCTCCACACGCACTATGTGGGTCGTCCGAGCCCGCTCTATCTCGCCGAGCGCCTGACCGAGTACTGCGGCGGCGCCAAGGTCTATTTCAAGCGCGACGAGCTCAACCATACGGGCGCGCACAAGATCAACAATGTGCTGGGCCAGATTCTGCTCGCCCGCCGTATGGGCAAGAAGCGCATCATCGCCGAGACCGGTGCCGGCCAGCATGGCGTGGCCACTGCAACGGTCTGCGCGAAATACGGTCTCGAATGCATCGTCTACATGGGTGCAGTCGACGTCGAGCGGCAGGCGCCGAACGTGTTCCGCATGAAGATGCTGGGCGCGACCGTGGTGCCCGTGCAGTCGGGTGCGCGCACCCTCAAGGATGCGATGAACGAGGCCCTGCGCGACTGGGTCACCAATGTCGCCGACACCTTCTATTGCATCGGCACGGCAGCGGGCCCGCATCCCTATCCCATGCTGGTGCGCGACTTCCAGAGCATCATCGGCCAGGAAGTGCGGGAGCAGGTGCAGCTGGCGGAGGGCCGCCTGCCGGATTCGCTCGTTGCCTGCATCGGTGGCGGTTCCAATGCGATTGGCCTGTTCCATCCCTTCCTCGATGACCGCAGCGTCGAGATCTACGGCGTCGAGGCAGCGGGCCATGGCCTTTCGGTCGACAATGGCCATGCAGCCTCGCTGGCGGGCGGCCGTCCGGGTGTCCTGCATGGCAACCGGACCTACCTGCTGATGGATCCGGACGGGCAGATCCTCGAGGGCCATTCCATCTCCGCCGGCCTCGACTATCCGGGCATCGGGCCCGAACATGCCTGGCTGAAGGAAACCGGCCGGGTGACCTATCTCTCGGCAACGGACAAGGAGGCGCTGCACGCCTTCCAGCTCTGCTCCCGGCTCGAGGGGATCATCCCTGCGCTGGAGCCGGCTCATGCCATCGCCAAGGTGCTGGAACTGGCTCCCACCAAGCCGAAGGACCACATCATGGTGATGAACCTGTGCGGCCGTGGCGACAAGGACATCTTCAACGTGGCCGAACATCTCGGCGGGATGTGAGCCTCAAGATCCCGGCCGGGGCGCGTCGTTGCGCCGCGGCCGGGGCTCTAAACATCGCAATTTATGCGCTGCTGCCACCATAGGCTGCACAAAGCTGCCGGTTTGACTTTGACAGGCCCTCATCCAGTGCCCTTAAATCGCGCACCTTGGAATTCGGGAGGGCCGGTATGGCTGAGATCACGACGAAAGATGTTACCTGTGCCGGCGGCTTGCCAGCCTTCATTGCCATCCCTGCCGGGTCGGGCACGTTTCCGGTCATCGTGATCCTGCACGAGCGCTATGGCCTCGTGCAGCACACCAAAGACCTCGCCATGCGCCATGCGCGCGAAGGTTTCGTCTGCATCGCCGCCGACTATTTCTTCAAGCATCCCGACCAGGTCGCTCTCCACAAGGGCGATTCCGGCTACGACATGACCGATCCGGAATCGCTCGAATATATGAACGCCGCCCTCGACGAAGTGGCGAAGGTCCCGCAGGCCGACATGAGCAAGGTCGCCTGCATGGGCGTCTGCCAGACCGGGCGTCATCCGCTGGTCCTCGCCGCCAACCGTCCCATCCAGGCCGCCCTCGTGTGGTATGGCGCTGCACAGGGCCGCGAATGGGAGGTCAATGCGCGCTATCCCGTCGGTCTCGACGATCTGATCGCCAGGGTGGATTGCCCGGTGCTGGGCATGTTCGGCGAGAAGGACCACATCATCTCCATCGAGCACCTGCGCAAGCTGCGCAATTCGCTCGAGAAGCACGGC
>CAISZN010000592.1 GCA_903889985.1 uncultured Hyphomicrobiales bacterium
CATGTGCAGGCACCCGGCAAGACCGGCTCACCCCACAGCCATGGCAATTCCTGGGCGGTCTATGCCAATGCGCGCGGCAGCACGGGAATGACGGAATACAAGCGCGTCAATCCGGAGAGCGAGGAGGCGGTGACGCTGGCGATCTCGGAGACGTACAATATCGATGCCGGTCAATCGCGTGCCTATGGCCCGGGCATGATCCATTCAACAGCCCATCCCGAAAAGGCATGGGTGATCCGCATCACCGGGACCGATCTCGACCACCTGCCGCGCTACCACTTCAAGAAGTCGCGCGACCGGCTGCTCGAAAGCGCATGAATCGAGACCTGGACCGCGGGCGTCCTCGCCCGCGTGCACGGCAGGAGCCACGCGGTCCATGCACTCATCTCAGGGCGTCAGCAGTTTCTTCGCCCGTTCGATGACGGCGGGCGGCGTCGCATACATCTTGACGACGATCTGCTGGGCCTCCTCGCCCGTGGAGGGGTCGACGTCGAGGCCCATCTGCTGGGCTTCGGCGAGGAAGGCCAGGTCCTGCATGGTCTTGTCGAAGGCGCGACGCAGGGTTGCCGCCCGCTGGGGTGAGAGGCCGGGCGGCGCCATGAAGGGCCGGGCGACGGCCATGGTGCCCATCAGCAGTTCAAGGAGCTGGCGGTCGGGCTCGGACTTCACATAGTCGAGCAGCAGCGGCACGTCGGGCAGGTCGCGGCCCTTGGCGAGGCCAAGCTGGAACAGGATGTTGACCGTCTTGTCGCGGATCCAGTCCGGGCGGGTCATCTTCACGGCGGAATAGGCGACGCTGCAGCGGCCATGGGCCTCGCCATTCTCGATCGCCATGATGGTTTCCTTGGTGCCGAGATACCCGGTCACCAGCTTGAATTTGGTCCCGAGCACCGCATTCAGGATCACCGGATAGGTATCCGACTCCGACCCCGCACCCGTGCCGGCGACGATCATCTCCTTCGCCCGCACATCGTCGATGGTCTTGAACGGCGTGCGCGCATCCGCCAGGCACACGCCGACATCCTTGCTGACCGCGCCCACCCAGGTGAACTTGCTCATGTCGTAGCCCGGGTTGCGGGCGCCGATAAGCGGCTCCAGAACCGGCCCGCCTGCAAAGGTGCCGATGGCGGTGCCGTCCCGGGGAGCGCTCTCGGCCAGGAAGTTCGCGGTGCGAATGCCGCCTGCGCCGGGCATGTCCTGCACGACCATGGCCGGATTGCCGGGAATATACTTGCCCATGTGGCGGGCAAGCGCGCGCCCGAGCAGGTCGATGCCACCGCCTGCAGTTCCGGCCACGTAGATCGTGATGGGCTTGTCGATGGTGTCAGTCTGGGCGACGGCTGGCGCGGCAAGGGCCAAGCAAGTGACAACCAGCCCAAGACTGCCGGCGACGAAGCGGTTCATCATCATCCTCCCTTGAGCGAGGGCTTTCTGCCCCTGACGCTCGATCTTTAACCCTATCGAAGCTGCCTGCCGGACGCCAGCCTTGACCCACTTTAGTCGAAGGCCCAAGGTCGCGGGGATTTCAATCAGATTCGGAGGAATGATGAGCGCAACGGCAAATCTCGAAGAGCTGGTCGGGGGCCCACTGTCGGCAGAACTCGCCGCTGTGACCCGCATGCTCGAATCCCGCGAACTGCTGTCCTACAGCGGCCACGTGTCCGTGCGCGTGCCGGGGCAGGATGCGCTGATCATCCAGCGCCATGTGGACAGCCGCGCCGAGCTGGTGCCCGAGCGCATGCTGGTTGTTGATTTCGACGGCAAGGTGATTGCTGGCAAGGGCAATCCTCCCTCGGAAACCGTCATCCATACGGAGATCCTGCGCGCACGTCCCGACGTGAATGCGGTCTTGCATTGCCACATGCAGCTGGCGGTTCTCTTCACGCAGATGAAGGGCGCGAAGATCCTGCCCATGCGCACCTTTGCCACGCGCTGGGCCAGTGGCGTGCCGGTCCATCCCGATCCGAGCCACATCCGCCGCCTTGAACAGGGACAGGCGCTCGCCGCCTCACTCGGACAGCACCAGGCGGTCCTGATGCGCGCCCATGGCATCACCATGGTGGCCGAGTCGCTGAAGGGTATCCTCGTCGATGCCATCCACTTCGAAGAGAACCTGAAGGACCAGATCCAGATCATGCAGATGGGCGGCGAGCCGATCCCGCTGACGGAAGAGGAGATGGGCTCTCTCAAGAAGAGCCAGAATCGCACCCACCATCTGCGTAAGCTTTGGATCTATTACGCGGGCAAGGCCGTTGCCTCGGGCATCTTCCCGGCCGAGTGGAACCTGCTCGACACCGATCACTGAACCGGCTCATGATGGGAGGCAGGCTCGATCCTGCCTCTTTTCCAAAACAAAGATGCTGAGGAAATCCCATGTGGAGAGCGGTCACGCTGGCCATTGGCCTCTGTGCCTGCGCAAGCGGCGCGGTGGCACAGACGAAACTCGTGATTGGCACGGTTCCCAACGGTGGCGATGGCCCGCTGCTCTGCGCCATGGAGCGCGGCTATTTCCGTGAGCAGGGAATCGAGATCGACCTGACACCCTTCAAGACCGCATCCGACATGACGCCTGCCATGGTGCGCGGCGATCTCGTCATGATGGGTGGCGGCGTCAGCGTTTCGTTCTTCAACTCTGTCGCCCAGAAGATGCCGCTGCGCTATTTCGTCAATCGCGCGCAGGCGCCTGTCTGGCATTCCATCGTCATTCGCAAGGAACTCGCCGCCAGGGTCAAGTCGGTGAAGGATCTGAAGGGCCTGAGCATCGCGACGACGGCCGTTGGTGGCCTCTCGGAATATGAACTCGGCCGCACCCTTGAAGCGGCTGGGCTGAGCGTCGACGACGTCGACATGAAGCCCTTGGCCATGCCGCAATCCGTTGTCGCGATCCAGACCGGCGCGGTGGACGGCGCGGTTTTCGTGCCACCGTTTGATCGCGCCGCACTCAATGGCGGCGGCGTGCATCTCGTTTATGCGGATGAGGGCGTGAAGCCTCGCATGGAGGTCTCCGGCCTCTTCTACAACACCGACTGGGCCGCCAAGAACATGGAGATGCTGGACAAGTTCACGCTTGCCTATATCCGCGGCGCACGCTGCTATCTGGAGGCGGCGCACAATGGCCCCAACCGGGACGAACTGATTGACTATTTCCTGAAATATTCCCCGGTGAAGGACCGCTCGGTCTTTGCCGATACCCGCTGGCAGGACGTCAATCCGGATGGTCGCATCATGATCGACTCCCTGCTCGACCAGCAGGATTTCTACATCAAGCGTGGCTATCTGAAAGAGAAGCAGCCAGCCTCCGCGCTGGTCGATGAAGGGCCGGTCCTGAGGGCGCTCGAAAAGCTCGGGGCCTATGCCGGTCCCAGGTGAGCAACAAGCGCCAGCCTGAGGTCCCGAGGTGGCTCGGCGCGCTGAAAGCCGGCCACATTTGCTTTTTGCCAAATTTTGGCCCTATTTCTCCCCGCTGTTCGCGCGCGGTCTCAGCAGAGATGCGTGGGGTCCAGACTTTTGGTTTCAAAATGGGAGGTTGGCGCATGCGCGCAGGCGTGTTGGCGCTCGTTGGGTTCACCGCCGTCACGG
>CAISZN010000593.1 GCA_903889985.1 uncultured Hyphomicrobiales bacterium
ACCCGAGCGAAAGGGGAAGCAATTGGGGTCAGTTGATTATTTTAATCATTTGATCGCGCAATGAAGTGTATCCAATTGTATTCAATCTCCGGCCCAGTGGGACAGGAGGTGCCGGGCGATGGCGATGGGCTGGGGTGCCGACAGCCCATCAGGATGGGCACGCTCCAGCATCTGGGCCACCTCAGCGCGGGTGAACCAGCGGGCGTCCTCAAGCTCGGTATGGTCGATGGTGATCTCGCTGGAGACCGCCTCCCCGAGACAGCCGATCATCAGGGACGAGGGAAAGGGCCAGGGCTGGGAGGCGACGTAGGTCACCCGCCCGACCAGGATTCCGGCCTCCTCCCGAACCTCCCGGCGCACCGCTTCCTCGATGGTCTCGCCGGGCTCCAGAAAGCCGGCAAGGGCAGAATACATGCCCTTTCCGAAGCGGCCCGAGCGGCCGAGCAGGCAGCGCTCCCCATCGGTGACCAGCATGATCACGACCGGGTCGGTGCGGGGAAAATGCTGGGCCTTGCAGGCCTCGCATTCCCGCCGCCAGCCAGCTGCCCCGACCCGGGTCGGGACGCCGCAATGGGCGCAGAAGCCATGTCGTACGTGCCAGTGCAGGATGCTCTTGGCCTGCCCCAGCATGGCAACGTCCTGCCTCGGCAGAAGCCTCTGGGAGGCGATACTGCGCAGGTCGGTGATCGTCAGATCCTCCCGGCCGGGGACAATGAGGGGCGGCTGCCCACTCGTGCCTGCGACATCAGGACGCTCGTCCGGCTCAGCCGAGGCATCGGTCAGCAGCAGGGCGAAGCGCGGACCCTCGGACAGTTCCCCCAGAAGAACAAAGGCCCGCTCCGCGCCAAGGCAGACCGCCTCATCGAGCGGGAACCAGCAGTCGAGTCCGCCATCGTCCGCCGGCCGCAGGACGGGCATATCCCTGACCAGCACCGCACAGCGCGCATCCGGACGGGCGCGCAGGGTTGCCACGGCCGTCGCGTCATCCCGCTTCTCCGAGAGGCGGTCGAGCGGATTGCCCGTGAAACCGAGATTGGCGGCGAGTTCCGGGAAGACACTGGCGGGCAAGGGGCACTCCTGTTCGATTCGGCAAGTGTAGCCAGATACGCGCGGGATGCGACAATCGCTTGCAAGAGACCGCCGTCTGGACCACGCGGCTACTGCCGCGCAGCACCTTTCCGGAAAGATCCCATGCGGGCCTGGAAGCCCGCGGTCCAATGCCGCCTGCGGAAAAATGATGGGGCCATGCTTGCGCTGAAGGGTCCTCTGGTCCACATAGGGAGCGGGAGGTTGGTGGTGGACGTTCCACTCGCCAACCGGGTCAGGTCCGGAAGGAAGCAGCCCTAACGAGAATGGGCGGGTCTCCGTCCAGCCTCCCACCTTTCACGGCGGGTCAGCCGAGACATCGGCCAGGACGCCGGAGCGGCGACATTCATCCAATCCGGCCGGTTCATGGACACAGAGCGCAAGACAGATGTCGCCCCGCCCTCCGGGGATGACGCGCCTTCCCTCGGCCTCGACCTCGGGGCCCCGGCGCCCGCACCCGCGGCCTATCGCGTCCTCGCCCGCAAATATCGCCCCTCGAGCTTCGAGGACCTCATCGGCCAGGAGCCGATGGTGCGCACCCTCTCGAATGCCTTCGAGCTGAACCGCATCCATCAGGCCTACCTGCTGACCGGCGTGCGCGGGGTCGGCAAGACCACGACCGCCCGCATTCTCGCCCGCGCCTTCAACTATGAGGTGCCGGCGAAAGACGGACATCCCGCCATCACCCGGCCGACGATCGACATGCCGGAGCTGGGCGTCCACTGCCAGGCGATCATCGACAGCCGGCACATCGACGTCATCGAGATGGATGCCGCCTCCCACACCGGCGTCGATGATGTGCGCGAAATCATCGAGAACGCGCGCTTCCGCCCGGTCATGGCGCGCACCAAGGTCTACATCATCGACGAAGTGCACATGCT
>CAISZN010000594.1 GCA_903889985.1 uncultured Hyphomicrobiales bacterium
ATGCGCATCCGCCCCGAAGAGGGGCTTGAGGTCATCGCGACCGGCAAGCTGACAACCTTTCCGGGCAAGTCGTCCTACCAGATCGTCGTCGAATCGGTGGAGCCCGCGGGTGTGGGCGCCCTCATGGCCCTGCTGGAGGAGCGTCGCCGCAAGCTCGCCGGAGAGGGCCTGTTCGACGACGCGCGCAAGCAGCTCATCCCCTATCTGCCGGACGTGATCGGCGTGGTGACCTCGCCCACCGGCGCCGTCATCCGCGATATCCTCCACCGCATCTCGGACCGCTTTCCCCGTCGCGTTCTGGTCTGGCCGGTGCGCGTGCAGGGCGAGACGAGCGCGGCGGAGGTTGCCGCTGCGATCCGTGGCTTCAATGCCCTGCCCGAGACCGGGCCGATCCCGCGCCCCTCGGTCATCATCGTGGCGCGCGGCGGTGGGTCGCTGGAAGACCTCTGGGGCTTCAACGACGAAGGGGTCGTGCGAGCCGCCGCCGAGAGCATGATCCCGCTGGTGTCGGCCGTGGGCCACGAGACCGACTGGACCCTCATCGACCACGCCGCCGACCTGCGCGCGCCCACCCCCACCGGGGCTGCCGAAATGTGCGTGCCGGTGCGCAGCGAGCTGATGGCCACCGTGGCCGATCTCAGCCGCCGCCATGCTGGTGCCATGGTTCGTCTTCTGGAGCGGCGCAGGGCGGACCTGCGCGGCCTCGCCCGTGCCATGCCCTCCGGTGAGGATCTGGTAGCCGTGCCGCGCCAGCGCCTCGACCGGGCCGCCGAGCGGCTGGAGGGACGGCTCAAGGCCTCCCTGAACGATCGCCGCATGCGCCTTGGCCGGGCTGCCACCCTGCTCGCCCGCCATGCGCCACAGGCCGAGCTGGCGCGCCTCAAGGAGCGCACGAAGGGCCTTACCCAGCGCTTTGAGCGCCTGCGTCCGCTGGCCGAGCGGCAGGCGGCATTGGCTGCCCTCTCGGGCCGGCTGGCGGCTGCCCTGCGGGCCCGCACCACCCTCGACCGCCAGCGGCTGACCGGCCAGCGCGAAAGGCTCCAGATCTTCGACCTGCGGCTCGGCGCGGCCTTCCGGCGGGGGCTCGATCAGCGTGCTACACGTCTGGCAGGGCTGGGCCAGCTGCTCGCCTCGCTGGGCTACAAGCAAGTGCTGGCCCGCGGCTTTGCCCTCGTACGCGATGGCGAGGGCCATCCGCTGCGGGAGGCAGCAGCCGTCGCCCCGGGCGCACGCCTGCAGGTTGAGTTCTCGGACGGCAGCATTCTGGCCACGGCCGAGGGGGAAGCGCCCCCGGCGAAGGCGCGGACGGCCAAGGTGGGCAGAAAATCACCTGGCGAGGGCCAGGGCACGCTCTTCTGATCTCGCACTTCGGGCCATAAAGCCCTATCTCTGGTGCCTGAAAACAGGAGAGGGCAAATGGCCGGATTGGGATCCTTGTTTGGCGGTGGCTCGAAGGAGACACGTCGCTTCCCCGTGGAAAAGACCGAGGCAGAGTGGAGAGCTCAGCTGAGCCCCGAGGCCTACCACGTGCTGCGTGAACACGGCACGGAACGGGCTGGAAGCTGCGCGCTGAACACCGAGAAGCGCAAGGGCACTTTTTTCTGTGCCGGATGCGACCAGCCGCTGTTTCAGGCGCAGACCAAATTCAACTCCGGCACGGGCTGGCCGAGCTTTTGTGACCCGCTCCCCGGCGCCGTCGAAACCTCGCAGGACAACAGCTACATGATGCGCCGCACAGAGGTGCATTGCGCCCGCTGTGGCGGCCATCTGGGCCATGTCTTCGACGATGGCCCGGCCCCCACGGGCCTGCGCTACTGCATGAACGGCGTTGCCATGACCTTCGTGCCGGACGAGAGCTGAGAGGCCCTCGGCTTTCGTCAGAATGACCCCAAGCCTTTCGTCGGGGGCATCATGCCCTCGACCAAACGGCCCGTTTGTGCCAGATCAACGCGCCTGCCCACTTGCGGGGAAGGCTATAAGAACCGGGCCCGGGTCACGCATGCGCATTGCCTTTCTCTCGGACATCCACGGCAATCGGGAGGCGCTCGACGCCTGCCTTGCCCATGCGACACGCCAGAAGGCGGACAAGTTCGTCTTCCTCGGCGACCTCGTGGGCTATGGTGCCGACCCTGCCTATGTGGTCGAAACCGTGCGCGGCCTCATGGACAAGGGCGCCCAGTGCATCCTGGGCAATCATGACGAAGCTGCCGTTCATGGAAATACCGA
>CAISZN010000595.1 GCA_903889985.1 uncultured Hyphomicrobiales bacterium
AGCGTGTCTGATCCCTTGGGGGTCAGTAACGCTCCTCCTGCCCGCCGTCACGGTCGCTCTGCAGCGCGCGCACGAGCTCGTGTTCGCTCATGTGCATGTGCTGCGGATCGGCCAGCAGGGCCAGGGTTTCAGCCTCTTCCTCGGCTTCCGAACGCTCATCGACGCGCTGCAGCGTGCCGATCAGGGTTTCCTTCAGCGCGTCCGCGTCGATCACGTCGTCGGCGATCTCGCGCAGGGCCACGACCGGGTTCTTGTCGTTGTCGCGATCGACGGTGATCTGGGTGCCAGAAGCGATCAAACGCGCCCGATGGCTGGCGATGAGCACCAGTTCGAAGCGATTTTCGACCTTGTCGATGCAATCTTCGACGGTGACGCGGGCCATGGGGGGAATCCTGATGCGAATGGGGGAGTTGCAGGGCTCTTACACGATGCCCCCCGGTTAGGCAAACCTGAACGGCCGCGCGGCTTGAAGCGACCCCATGAAGCTTGGGGCGCACCTCTCATTCCACTAAACCTTGCCTATCCGGTTGTTACCCACACCCACTAGATGTAGGGTGCTGCCATTCCCCTGAGTAAAGCCCGTCGAAGGTTGGCGCGACCGCGCCTCCCGCGATTCCAAGCAGCGAGCGGAACGCGTTGAAAGGATAGAAGCGCCGATTGAATCGAAAGCTGAATTCGTTGAGATAGGCTTGTAGATGCTTGGCGCTGACCCCGTGATGGACGCCGTTGATCCAGGTCTTGAGATTGGCGAAGACGAGGTGAATGATCGGCAGGAACTCCTCTGCGATCTCTGGGTCGCCACATTCGGCAATTGCGTGGTGGTCGAATCCGCGCTTGCGAAGTGCGGCATAGCCGCTCCAGTCGTCGGTGACGATCAGCGAACCGGGAGCGACGGCGTTTTCGACGAATCCACAGAGCGAATTGGCGCTACGGTCGGGGACGACGGCGAGACGAACGCGTCCCGCGTAGCGACCGTCCTTCCGATTGTCGAGCTTGGTTCCCGGCTTTCGGTGGCGCACCTCCACGGCGCAGGAGACAAGGATCTTGTGGTGCACGCCCCGGCCTTCGCCTCGGGTCCGTCCTCCAACCCACGTTTCATCTACTTCGACATGCTCTTGCGGCTTGCCGCCGATCTTGTCGCGCTCGGGGCGCACCATTCCAGCGCGGAGCTTGTGAAGGATGCCGAAGGCCGTCTCGTAGCGCGACAGGCCGAGCTGCCGCTGAAATTGAACCGCCGACATCCCGGGCGTTTGGCTGGCGATCAAGTAAGCCGCCCAGAACCAAGTCGACAGCGGCGTGTGACTGCGCTCCATGACGGTCCCAGCCATCAAGCTCACGTCTTTGCGACAGGCGCGGCAGCGCAGAATGCCGGGGCGGGCCTCGAAACGGAACGGCTCGCCTATGACGCGGCACCTTGGGCAGGCGAATCCTCCCTTCCAGCGGACGCTTTCGAGATAGGCGGCACAGGCCGCGTCGTCCGCAAAAATGCGCTGGAACTCCGGCAGAGACTGCGGGAACGGCAGATCTTCACGGGCCAGGACATCCATGCCCGCCTCTAGCCCTAGTGGGTGTGGGAGTCAACCGGATAGGCAAGCAATATTTAACGCGTGACAATTTTAGACTTAGGCTTCTGGCAAGGATCATCTGCAAGTTTTCGAAATGCTTAGCGCGGTTCGCGTGCTGCGGTTTTTTTAATCCTTTGAAGTTCAACCAATGTTGCTTCCATAAGGAAAACTATCATATCCTCGTTTTCGTCTGCGGCCATCTGCAAAACTTTGATTGTAAATTCTGTCATCTTATTAAGACTTTTGCTTTCCCTCTGCTGGC
>CAISZN010000596.1 GCA_903889985.1 uncultured Hyphomicrobiales bacterium
CAGGTCGATCTGTTGCGGCGGGAGCTTGCAGCGATCCGCAAGACCGGGATTTGCGTCACCGCAAGCGAAATCGACCGCGACGTCATCGGCATTGCCGCTCCTGTCTTTCCCCGCGAGCCCGGATCGCTGGCGAGTCTCAGCCTCGTATTGCCGCGCAAACAGGCAGACGATAGTGTCGCACAACGTCTGGCGCAGGCCGTCATCGAAGGTGCGCGGCGGCTTGAGAGCCTGCTCGCCGTCGAGCAGCCCGTGCGCCGGCCTGATTGAGACAAGACCCGCAAAATCGCGGGCACGCTTGGTTTGGGAGGATTGCAATGAAACTGGCGTCCTGCGGAGCGCTCTTGGCGCTCGCCGCTGCGGCCCTGTCGAGCTCGGCCCTGGCCGAGAATGCGAAATGGCGACATGCGGTGCTAGAGCCCAAGAGCGATGCGGGCATCATCCTGATGGCCGCGAAGAAGGGCTTCCTTGAGAAGCTCGGGCTTGACGTGGAGATCGTCGGCCTCAAGAACGAATTGCTCGCCCAGCGCGCGGCCGTGTCCGGCGACATCGACAGTTTCGAGGGCTCGCCGCCCTATGCGGCCATTTCCACCGGCACAAACCTCAAGGTCGTGGCCTGCTACTGGACCGCGACGCCCTATCACATCTTCGCCAAGGAGAGTGTGAAGTCGATTCAGGACATGCGCGGCAAGACGATTGCCATTGCGGCGCCCGGATCTGCACCTGACATGGTCGCCCGCGCGGTGCTCGATTTCTACAAGGTGCCCACCGACGAGGTAAAGTTCGCCAATGTCGGCAGCGATGCGGATCGCTATCGCGCCGTGGCGCAGGGCGTGGTGGATGCCACCGTCGTGTCTGGCGAATACACGCCCATCGCGGGTCGCGACGGGCTTCACTCCATCGCCAAGGCCAGCGATGCCCTGCCGGAATATGATCGCCTCTGCATCACCATGAACGAGCGCTCGCTGACGGCGCGTCGCCCGGATGCGGTAAAGTTCCTTGCCGGCGAGATGCTGGGCATGCGCTACGCGCTGGCCAACCGCGCGGAGACTGTTGCGCTCACCCACGAAATCACCGGCGCCAAGCCCGATGATCCGCGGCCGGGCTGGGTCTTTGACGATGTTCTCGCCCAGAAGTCGGTTGATCCGTCCATGCCGCTCTCGATTGATCGCCTGCGGGCCATGCAGGACCTGATGGTGAGGTCCGGTGCCCTCACCAAGCCCGCCGTGGTCGAGAAAATGGTCGACCTCAAGCTTCGTGAAGAGGCAGCGGCGCTGGCAGGTCGCTGAACGGCACGAGGTTTGCTGAGGGTGCAAAGCCTTGATTTTCCGCCCTTCCGGGCGGGCATGGGAGTGAAGAATGGGTTCTGTCAGTCTGGTTGGTGTCTCGAAGCGCTTCCTGATCCGTGTCGATGGCAAGGACCATCCGGTGCAGGCGCTGGATAACATTTCCTTCGAGGTCGCCGATGGCGAGATGGTCGCCCTGATCGGCCCTTCGGGCTGCGGCAAGACCACGGCGCTGCGCATCGTCATGGGCCTCGAGCAGGCCAGTTCGGGCCGCGTTCTGGTCGATGGCACGCAGATCAGGGGCTGCGGCCATGATCGCGGTATCGTGTTCCAGCACGCCGAGCTTCTGCCCTGGCTCACAGCCTTCGAGAATGTGGCCTTCGGCCTTGAGCAGAAGGGTATGCGCGGCGGCGAGCTGCGCGACACCGTCATGCGCTATCTGGAGCTCGTCGGCCTGAAAGATTCCGCGCGGCGCCGGCCTTACCAGTTGTCAGGCGGCATGCAGCAGCGCGTAGGCATTGCCCGCGCGCTGGCCATTGACCCCAAAGTACTGCTGATGGATGAGCCCTTTGGTGCGCTTGACGCTCAGACCCGCGAGACCATGCAGTCCGAGCTCATCGAGATTCAGGCACGTACGAAGAAGACGATCCTCTTCGTCACCCACGATCTCGACGAGGCTGTGCTGCTCGCTGATCGCGTCATCGTCATGCAGAAGGGGCACATCACCCAGATAATGACCTCGGCCCTGCCGCGCCCGCGGCTCGACCTGGGTGCCATGCGCGGCCAGCCGGCCTTTGCGGAATCCCGCTATGAACTCTGGCAGGCGCTTCACGCGACTGACCGGGCAGCCGCGTAAGGAGACGGTCATGAGCATCACAACTGAAACTGCTCCGGCTCCCTTGAGCGTCGTCACGGACAAGCGCCCGCGCCGCATGCCGCGCAGCCTCATCACGATCCTGTCCCTGCTCTTTGCCTTCGGCCTGTGGGAATGGTTCGGCCGCGACGTCAATCCCGTCTTCGGCTCCTATCCGACAGCGATCATCGAGGCGGGCGTCGTGCTTGTCCGCAATGGCAAGCTTTGGGCGGCGCTGCTCGACAGCCTCAAGCCCTTCCTTGCTGGCTATGGGCTCGCCGTGGTGCTGGGCGTTCCGCTGGGCCTCGTGATTGGCCGCTTCCGCGTGCTCGAGGCGGCGCTCGGCGTCTATGTCACGGCGGGCTATGCCATGCCGCTCGTGGCCCTCGTGCCGCTGCTGATCCTGTGGCTTGGCCTCGGCTTCACGGTGAAGGTCGCGATCATCTTCCTGATGTCGATCTTCCCCATCACCATCAACGCCTGGCTTGGCGTTCGCGCCGTTCCCAAGACTTTGATCGAGGTTGGCCAGTCTTTTGTCGCCTCCAACGCGACGATCCTTCGCCGCATCATCCTGCCTGCGACGCTGCCCTACATCATGGCAGGCCTGCGGCTGGCGGTTGGTCGTGCGGTGGTGGCCATGATCGTCGCGGAGTTCTTCACCTCCATCGGCGGGCTCGGCGGCATCATCATCAACTCGGCGAACAATTTCGACACGGCGACCATGTTCGTGCCGGTTGTCGTGATCGTGCTGCTGGCCGTTGGCCTGACGGCGCTCATCGGCTTCATCGAGAAGCGCGTTGCGCCGTGGCAGGCCGAAATGTCCGGGCGAAACGAGTAGGCCGGCATCAAGGCAAAAGCCCTGCGAAAACCCTCCCCTTGATGGGGAGGGTGATGCCCTGAGGCCCAGCCTTAAAGCCTGCTCTTGATCTTCTCGATCCCGGCCATGGCGCAGACTTCGTCAGGCTTGCCACCTGTCGAGCCGCCAACGCCGATGGCGCCCACAGTTTCGTCGCCTGATTTGATCAGGACACCGCCGGGCGCCAGCACGAGGCCGGGGATCCCTGCAATGCGGGCAACATCTGCCGGGCTCTTGGTGATGCGCCGCGCGATCTGGTCCGATGTCGTCTCGCCACTCGAATAGGAATAGCTCAGGACCGTATAGGCCTTCGCATGGGCCGAGTAATTGGAATGGATCGAGGCATGCGGGTCATGCAGCGTGACCAGCGTCATCGCATTGGCATTCATCACCTCGACCGAGATGTGATGTCCTTCCTTCTTGCATTGCTCCAATGCACCAAGTGCGGCTTCAATCGCTGCATCCAGCGGCAGGTATTTGGCGGTGGGCAGGGATTCCGCGCGTGCGGTCGCGACACATGTCGTTGCAATCAGCGCCGCCGTGGCAAGGCTTCTCATGACATCCTCCCGGTTCCGGCCGCCCGTTCTGTCGCAGGCGGCCGGGACCGAGACTAGCAGCTTCCAGCTAGGCCTTCACGCTCTGCGCGGTCTGGCCGAAGAGCACCTTCTTGGCCTCGTCCGTCATGCCTTCGTTGCGGATGCCCTCGCCAGCTGCATAGGCGCGCTGCACGGCGGGCCTCGACTGCATGGCATGGAACCAGCGCTTCAGGTGCGGAAAGTCATCGAGGTTCTGACCCTGCCGCTCATAGGGCACGATCCAGGGATAGCTCGCCATATCGGCGATCGAATAGGAGCCCGCGATGAATTCGTGCTTGGCGAGCTGCCGGTCGAGCACGCCATAGAGACGGTTTGTCTCCTTCACATAGCGATCGATGGCGTAGGGAATCTTCTCGGACGCATATTGGGCGAAGTGATGGTTCTGCCCGGCCATGGGGCCAAGGCCGCCCATCTGCCAGAACAGCCATTGCATCACATTCGATTTGCCGCGCGAGTCAGACGGCAGGAACTGTCCGACCTTTTCCGCGAGATAAGTGAGAATTGCGCCGGATTCGAAAATCGACAGGGGTGGTCCACCGTCTGCGGGCGAATGGTCGGTGATGGCTGGCATGCGGTTGTTGGGCGCGATCTTCAGGAAATCGGGCTGGAACTGGTCGCCTTTACCGATGTTGATCGGCTTGATGCTGTAGGCAAGGCCGGTTTCTTCAAGGAATATCGTGATTTTGTGCCCATTGGGCGTGGGCCAGTAGAACAGGTCGATCATGTCGCGCCTCGAGAAGGGGGAAACCCCGGGCGCCTAATATTGGTGCTGGCGACAGGATTGCCAACCACCGCATTCGTCATTGGATGGCTGTTGATGTCGCAGACGCCCTAGACGAGCGCCTGCAGCATGTCGAGCTTGCCGAAGAGGGTGGCGAGGTCGCGCTTCACAGGGCCAAAGGCGATGTCGAAGCTCAGGCCCTTGGCCATGCGCTGGCCGACATCGGCCACCATGGGCGCGCCCGCTGACAGGCTCAGGGCCATGTTGGAGCCGAACTGGATCGGCGGACCCACATGGCAGGCAACGTCACCAACCGAGACGCCACAGGGCAGGATCAGACTTTCATGCAGCGTTTCCGCATGGGCCTCGGAATCGACCGCCATGCGGGGCTCGTCGAGGATCAGCGGCACGATGCTTTCGCGCAGCGCATTGTCCACGTCGTCAAGCGGGCGCGCTTCCGGGTCGACGCCCGTGCAGATCGCGGCAAGGTGGCGCGCCTTGCGGCTGAAGGCGGCCAGGACCATCTGGCGGACATCATCGGGGACTGCGAGATAGGCTTCAAATTCCGCCAGCGCCGCGCTCCAGCGCAGGCCAAGGCCAAGATTGATGAGGCCTCCATCGGTCACGAAGACCGTGCGCAGGTCTGAGGGAATATCGAAGCGCCCGATGCCGTGGGGGGCAAGGATCGGCTCGCCGGATGCCAGCTCGTCGGCGAGCGCGCGGGGCAGGATGAGCGCCGCGCAGGCCGGCGGTCCGCCTGCGAAATGGGAGCCGCTCACCAGCACCATGTGGCCGTGCGAGAGGTCGCCCGCGATGGTTTCCGCCGGGCAGCGCAGTTCGGTTGCATCCACCAGCACGCAGACGCGACCGGGCGAGATGGCTCCAAGTCCGCGCGCCATGCGGCGGCTTGGGCCTGTCAGGCCCGTCTTTGATGTATCGAGCACATGCAGCAGGATGCCAGCACCCTCGCAGAGGGCCTCGGCGGCAATGCTGCGCATGTCGTTGTCGATGTCGGCAAGGCTGCGGCGGTCGCCGCGCCCATCGCGCAGGGCAATCTCGACGGTCTCGTACTCTTCGTCGTCCGCGGGCTCAAAATGCGCGGCTTCCGATGCTGTCGCGGCAATCTCACGCATGGGGCGGCGTGTGATGCGCGTGGCGATGGCGCGGGCGATGTTGCGCACTTCGGCGGGGCCGGGGGCAAAGATCACGGCACAGTCGGGGGTGCCTGCGATGCCACGCGCAATGCGGTCCCTCAGCTCATCGAGCCAGCGGGTCGGCGAAAGTTGCATGCTCTCGACGCTGGTCAACTGGCCGAGGGTCTCCAGGGCGGACTTGTAGCCGCGCAGGCCGATGCTGCTGTAGCCGGTCGAGGCGAACCAGATCTCGGTGGGGGCAGGGCGAATCGAGGTGCCAAGCGGGGTGCGGATCGAGCCGCTCTGGGGCCAGATGTCTGGCCCGCCACCGCTGGCCATGAGCATTTCGAGCTGGGCAGTCAGGGATTCCGGGGTTGCAGGGTTACGTCCGTCGGCCGGCAACGCGCCGAAGCCAGCCAATACTCGCGCCGTACCCATGTTTACGTCCTCGAAGCGATCACGCCAGAGTCGCAGCATGGTACCCAACCGTAAAGAAGCTCTTATCCTTCTTCAGGTTCCGGTTGGTCGCCAGAGGCGCAGGGACAGGGCGTTCAGCACCACGCTCACCGAGGAGAGGGCCATGGCGCCGCCGGCAATGACCGGGCTCAGCCAGCCCATGGCCGCCAGCGGAATGCCGATGACGTTGTAGATGAAGGCCCAGAACAGGCCCCGGCGGATGGTCGCATAGGTCGCCCGGCTGATCGAGATGGCATCGGCGATGAGCAGCGGGTCGCCCCGCATGAGGGTGATCCCGGCCGTGTTCATGGCCACGTCCGCCCCGGTTCCCATGGCCATGCCGACATCGGCGATGGCCAGTGCGGGGGCATCATTGACCCCATCGCCCACCATGCCGACCACATGTCCCTGCCGGTGCAGGGCCTCGATCCGGCTCGCCTTGTCGGCAGGCAGCACACCCGCCTCGACCTGTGTGATCCCGACCTGCCGGGCTACGGCCTCGGCGGTCAGCCGGTTGTCGCCCGTCACCAGAACGGGGGTGATCCCCAGCGCCTTCAGGCGGGCCACGGCCTCGACGGACTGGGGTTTCACGAGATCGGCTGCCGCCGCGATGCCCAGCAGGCGTTTCTCCTCCGGTGCTCCTGCCCACATGACCGTGCGGCCTTCGGCCTCCATCGCCTCCGCACGGGTCAGCAGGGGGGCAGGATCGATTCCGTTGGCTTCCATGAGGCGCAGATTGCCGATGGCGACTTGCCGCCCCTCCACCCTGGCGATCAGGCCCATGCCGGGCTTGCCCTGAAAATCACTGAAGCCGGGCAGGGTGATGCCTTTCGCCCGCGTCAGAAAGGCCCCCGCCAGCGGATGCTCGGAGCCCGCCTGAGCGGCGGCCGTCAGCCGCAAAAGCTCATCCTCGCCGATGCCCTCTGCCGGGACCAGATCTGTGATCTGCGGCTTGCCCATGGTCAGCGTGCCGGTCTTGTCGAGCACCACCGTGTCGAGCGCATGGGCGCGCTCCAGCGCCTCGGCATCGCGCACGAGGATGCCCGCGCGGGCCGCAGCGCCTGTGCCGACCATGAAGGCCGTCGGCGTGGCCAGCCCCAGCGCGCAGGGGCAGGCGATGACCATGACGGAGACAGCGGCGATCAGCCCGGTAGCGACATCACCCATGATGAGCCACCAGCCCAGCAGGGTGAGGACGGCTATGGCGAGTACGATGGGCACGAAGACCGCTGCCACCTTGTCGACGAGCTTCTGGACGGGGGCCTTGCGCGCCTGCGCATGTTCGACCAGCGCGATGATGCGCGCCAGCGTCGAATGCTCACCGACCGCGCCCGTTTCGATCTTGATCAGCCCGCTGCCGTTAATCGACCCGCCTGTGACGACGTCGCCCGGCTGTTTCTCGACCGGCAGACTCTCGCCCG
>CAISZN010000597.1 GCA_903889985.1 uncultured Hyphomicrobiales bacterium
CCGACCACTGTCGATCCATGGCCGCGCATCAGCACGCAGGTGAATTCGCCCAGGCATTCAGCCAGGGCTGCGCCGAGCTTCGAATTGGTGATGAGCAGGTCGTTCTCCTCGCCCACCACGTCGCGGATCTCGAAGATGGGCGTGCACATGCCGATGAAGCTCGACATGTGGCAGATCGGCCGGAAGGGCACGCCGCGCACCACGCCAAAAGGCACCACCGCGTGGGAGTGGCTGTGCACAACCGCCATGACATCCGGGCGGGCGCGGAAGATCTCGCCATGGATGAAGCGCTCGAGATAGACCGGGCGGCCCTGGGCATTCATCGGGTTGCCGTCGAGGTCGAATTCCACGATGTCGTCCGTGGTCACTAGCGCCGGCGCCATGTTGCGTGCCAGCAGGAACCGGTCCGGGCGCTTGTCGTGGCGCACGCTGATGTGGCCAAAGCCATCCACCACGCCCTCGCGGAACAGGATCTTGTTGGCGATGGCGAGTTCCTCGATGAGCACGGGATCGGCGGCGGGGCCGTCGCTCTGCATATCTGCGACACGCGAGGTGAAGCCGATTTCATCGGGGGACTGACCGTGGGCCGGGCTGCACATATCCGGGGCTCTCCCAAGCCCGGCACCTGCGATGGACGTGGCGAAATCCACGCCTCTGCGGCCGGGACGTCCCGTCCAATTGACAGGTCACCGGCACTCAGTCAACTGTCGCGCCCAATTGCCAAATTGCCTTTGGCGCAGGGCCCCGCCGGCCCACAGGAGGGATGGATGGACGATCGCAAGCAGCAGGGCGCAGGCCCACTCGCTCCGGGCCTCGAAGCGCCCAATGGTGCCTCCCGCAGCGGCGCGATCTTTGGCAGCGATCTCATGGCCGAGGCCATCGCGGCGCTCGACATCCCCTATGTGGCGCTGAACCCGGGCGCGAGCTACCGGGGCCTGCATGATTCCATCGTGAACTACCTCGGCAATGACACGCCGCGCATGCTGCTGTGCCTGCATGAGGAACATGCGGTCGCCATCGCTCAAGGGTGGGCCAAGATCACCGGCAAGGCCATGGCGGTCGCCATCCATTCCAACGTCGGCCTCATGCATGCCACTATGGCGATCTTCAACGCCTGGTGCGACCGCACACCGGTCCTGATCATCGGCGCCACCGGCATCGTGGACGCCATGAAGCGCCGCCCCTGGATCGAATGGATCCACACCTCCCGCGATCAGGCCGCCATGGTGCGCCACTATGTGAAGTGGGACGACCAGCCGGGCTCCGTCGGAGCGGCCCGCGAGTCGATCCTGCGCGCTCACTGGATGGCCAATACGGCCCCCATGGGCCCCACCTACGTGGTGCTCGACGTCGAGCTGCAGGAGCAGAGCGTCGCCGAGCCGCTGCCGGTCATCGAGCCATCGCGCTACATGCCGCCGGTGCGCCAGAGCGTCGATCCGGCACAGATCGCACAGGCGCTGGGGATCCTGTCGGGGGCCAAGAACCTGCTGATCATGGCAGGTCGCGTGTCGCGCAGCGAGAGCGGCTGGGCAGAGCGCATCCGCCTCGCCGAGGCGCTGGGCGCGCGGGTCGTCACCGACACCAAGGTCGCCTGCGCGTTCCCCACCGATCATCCGCTGCATGTGGGCGCATTCGGTTCGGGTCCCGCCAAGGAGGTGCTGGCCGCCATCGAGGCCGCCGATGTGATCCTCAGTCTCGACTGGGTTGACGTTGCTGGCACCTTCAAGACGGCGCTGGGTGACAGGGAGTGCAAGGCCAAGGTCGTGCAGGTGACGCTCGACTATGTGCTGCACAATGGCTGGAGCATGGATTACATGGGCCTGCCGCCGGTCGACTGCTTCATCCCCGCAGAGCCCGACCTTGCCGTCACGGCCATGGTCAAGGCGCTGGAGGGCAAGCCGGCGAAGTATACGGGTGGTGGCAAGGCTGCGCCGCTGCTGTCGCCAGCCCTCGATCCGGGTCCGATCAGCGTCGCCCAGATGTTCCACGGCCTGCGCAAGGTGGTCGAGGGGCGCGATGTTTCGCTGCTGCAGACACCGCTGTCCTATTCGCCGGGCAGCTGGCACTTCCGTCATCCGCTCGACTACATCGGCACCGATGGTGGCGGCGGCATCGGCTCGGGACCGGGCATTTCGGTCGGCGCGGCGCTGGCGCTGCGTGGCACCGGACGCCTGCCGATCTCCGTCTTCGGCGACGGCAACTTCATGATGGGCTGCGCCGCGGTCTGGACCGCGGTCCACTATCAGATCCCGGTCATGATCGTGGTGACCAACAACCAGTCCTTCTACAACGACGAGCTGCACCAGGAGCGCGTCGCGCGCATGCGCAACCGTCCGGTCGAGAACAAGTGGATCGGCCAGCGCATGGACAATCCCGAGCTCGACCTCGCCACCATTGCCCGCGGTCAGGGGGCGGTGGGCTTTGGTCCGGTGAAGGATGCCACCGAACTGGTTCCCATGTTCGAGGCTGCGCTGAAGGAGCTCGAGGCCGGCAAGGTC
>CAISZN010000598.1 GCA_903889985.1 uncultured Hyphomicrobiales bacterium
AGTGGATCAGGCTCAATGTGTTACCCATGTCTCCGAACACCAGTTACCCATGTGTCCGGTCTGTACAGCAAGGGGGAGGGTGATGTGCCTCTCCAAACTCCCGGCTTGACCGCATCGGCCCGGCCGCTATTCCTCCCCCGACCAACGCGGGGGAAATTTCCATGAAGATTGCAGCATTCGACCGGAAGGATGGGCCGGGGCTCGGCGTGATCGACGGTGACGAACTCATCTGCCTGACCTCGATCGATCCTTCTGCGCCACGGGAACTCGGCGCAGCGCTGCGTGCGCCCGGCGGTCTCAAGGCCCTCGCGGAGATCGCTGCACGCGGCGGTGCGGCCAACCGCACCAAGCTGGCGAACGTCACGCTGCGCATGCCCGTCGAGACGCCCGGCAAGATTCTGTGCCTCGGGCTGAACTATGTCGAGCACATCAACGAGGGCCCGTTCCAGCGGCCCGACTATCCCACCCTGTTCATGCGGGCCATGACCTCGCTGGTGCCCTCCGGTGCGCCGCTGGTGGCGCCCAAGGCTTCGATCCAGCTCGACTATGAGGCCGAGCTCGTGGCCATCATCGGCAAGACGGTCCGCCACCTGACACCCGAGAACGCACTTGAGGCAGTGGCTGGCTATTCGGTTTTCAACGATGGTTCGGTGCGCGAATACCAGCGCCACACCACCCAGTGGACGGTTGGCAAGAACTTCGACAAGTCGGGCAGCTTCGGTCCTTACTTCGTCAGTGCCGACGAATTGCCACCCGGTGCCACGGGCCTCAAGATCGAGTGCCGCCTCAACGGTCAGGTCGTGCAGTCCGACAACACGAAGAACATGTGCTTCAACGTGGTCGACACGCTGGTCTATCTCACCAAGGGCATCACCCTTGAGCCGGGCGACCTGCTCGTCATGGGCACGCCCTCTGGCGTCGGCCATGCGCGCAAGCCGCAGCTCTGGATGAAAAAGGGCGATGTCTGCGAGGTCGAGATCGAGAAGGTTGGCCTGCTGCGCAACGGCATCATCGACGAGGCCTGATCTTGCAGAACTGCAAGATCAGTCTTGTGGCCATTTGCCGGCACTGAGCCTGCACCCACTTCAGGCTCACATCCTCACGGGAGACCCCGTCATGTCCAGCAAGCCAATTCTCACCATCATCGAAACGCCCTCGCCCCATTGGGTCGGGGACGGCTTCCTCGTACGCCCGCTGTTTGCCGAATACGCCTTCCGCAACGAGATCAGCCCTTTCCTGATGCTCGACTATGCGGCGCCGGTGGAGTTTCCGCCTTCCGACACGCCTCCCGGTGTGGGCGGCCATCCGCACAAGGGCTTTGAGACCGTCACCATCGTCTACAACGGCGAAGTCGAGCACAGAGACTCGGCCGGCAATTCCGGCAAGATCGGCCCCGGCGACGTCCAGTGGATGACCGCAGGCTCCGGCCTGCTGCACGAGGAGTTTCACTCCCGCGAGGCCTCCAAGCGGGGCGGGGTGGTCTCCATGGCGCAGCTCTGGGTAAACCTGCCCAAGCGCGACAAGAATGCCCCGCCGCGCTACCAGACCATCCTCGATGGCACGATCCCGCGGGTCGCCCTGCCGGAAGGCGCGGGAGAGCTTCGTGTGATTGCAGGCCGCTATGGTGACGCGCAGGGCCCGGCCTCGACCTTCACACCCGTCGATGTATGGGACATTCGCCTGACCAAGGGCGCGACCATCACCCTGCCGCTGCCGGAGGGCCACAATGCCATCCTGCCGGTGCTGGAAGGCGCCCTGCGCATCGATGGCAAGGACATCGGACCGTCGAAGGCGGTGCTGTTCGGTCGCAAGGGCGATTGTGTGACCATCACCGCCACGGCCGATGCGCAGCTCCTGCTGCTGGGTGGCGAGCCTCTGGATGAGCCCATTGCCCACTACGGTCCGTTTGTCATGAATACACAGGACGAGATTCGTCAGGCCATCGACGACTTCCGTCGCGGCAAGATGGGCGTCCTGTAAGGAGCCGGAATGGAAGAGGTCGACTGCGTCATTGCCGGAGCAGGCGTTGTCGGCCTTGCCATTGCCCGCGCTCTGTCCGCGCGTGGGCGCGAGGTGCTGATCCTCGAAGGCGAAGACGCCTTCGGCACCGTCACCTCCGCACGCAACAGCGAGGTGATCCACGCGGGCATCTACTACCCGAAAGACAGCTTCATGGCCCGCTTCTGTGTTGCAGGCCGGCGCGAGCTGTATGCCTATCTGCAGGAGCGCGGCATCGCCCATCGCAACTGCGGCAAGCTGATCGTGGCAACCAGCGATGCCGAAGTCGATCAGCTGGCTGCCATCAAGGGGCGGGCTGAGGCCAATGGCGTCGAGGGCATGCGGGTGCTGTCCGCCGAAGAGGCCCGCGCGATGGAACCGGCGCTCGCCTGCAAGGGCGCGGTATTGTCTCAAACGACGGGCATCAGCGACAGCCACGCCTATATGCTCGCCCTGCTGGGCGATGCAGAGGCGCAGGGCGCGACACTCGCCTGTCGCGCACCAGTTGTTGGTGGTCGCATCGGGGATGAGGGCATCGAGCTCCAGATCGGCGGCGCTGATCCGATGTCATTGCGCGCGCGCCTCTTCATCAATGCGGCAGGCCTTCAGGCCCCGGCGCTCGCGCGCAGCCTCACGGGGATGCCAGCGGATCACGTGCCGGGAACATGGTGGGCCAAGGGCAACTATTTCACCCTGACGGGCCGTTCGCCTTTCTCGCGGCTGATCTATCCGGTTCCCGTGCCGGGGGGGCTTGGCACCCATCTCACGCTGGATCTGGCAGGACAGGCGCGCTTTGGTCCCGATGTCGAATGGATCGAGCGCATCGACTATGAGGTCAATCCGCGACGTGGCGACAGCTTCTATGCTGCGATCCGCCGCTACTGGCCCGATCTTCCCGATGATGCGCTCCAGCCCGCCTATTCAGGCATCCGCCCCAAGATCGTGCCGCCGGGTGCGCCCGCGCAGGATTTCGTCATTCAGGGCGAAGCCATGCATGGCGTGCGCGGACTGGTGAACCTGTTCGGCATCGAGTCGCCGGGCCTCACGGCCTCGCTTGCCATCGCGGAGCATGTGGCGGGTCTTGCCGCCTGATCAGTCCAGCACCGCGTGGCCGGGCTCAGCCTTTACCACCTGCTTGGGCCTGCGCATCAACAGCAGCAGGAAGGCGGTGGGAAGAGTCACCCAGAACATCAGCATGAAATCGTCCACATAGGCGATGGCGAGTGCCTGACGGGTGACTTCCCCATTGAGCGCTGCGCGCCCATGGGCAATGGCGGTGTTCCAGATCAGGTAGGCACCACCGGTCTGCAACATGCGATTGAAGCCGGTGAGTGTCTCGGCGATCTGCGAATGCATGACCTGCGTGTTCTGCGCGAGCATGAAGGAGGTCACCGAGACGCCGATGGCCGAGCCCACGTTGCGCACGAGGCTGAACAGGGCCGTGCCATCCGTGCGAAATTCCGCCGGCAGCGTGGCAAAGGCCACGACCTGCAGCGGAATGAAGACGAAGCCCAGCCCAAAGCCCTGCACGGCCGTCACCCATGCCAGCGTGAAGGGCTGCACATCCGGCGTCCAGCTCGTCATCTCCCACATGGAGAAGGCCAGCGCGCTGATGCCAAAGAGCATGAGCAGGCGCGGGTCCGCCTTCGCCGTCAGGCGACCGGCAAACATCATCGCGAACATGGTGCCAAGGCCGCGCGGCACCATGAGCAGTCCAGCCTGCCGCACCGGATAACCACCGAGCGTCTGCAGATAGGGCGCCAGCAGAGCCGAACTCGCCAGCAGAACCATGCCGATGGCAAACATGAGTGCGAAGCCGGAGGTGAAATTCACATCGGCGAAGATGCGCGGCGAGATGAAGGGCTTTTCCGCCAGCCAGACATGCACGGTGAAGAGATAAAGGCCGAGAAGGGCAAGCCCGAGTTCGATGATGATTTCCCAGGAGGCAAACCAGTCCTGCTGTTCGCCACGATCGAGCACCAGTTGCAGTGCGCCGATGCCCATGGACAGGACGAGGAAGCCCGTCCAGTCGAAGCCCAGTCCCTTCGGCTTTTCATCTTTCTTGAGAAAGAGAATGAGACCGGCAATGGCGAGAATGCCAAAGGGGAGATTGATGAAGAAGACCCAGCGCCAGTCATAGACGTCTGTCAGATAACCGCCGAGCGTCGGCCCGAGAATGGGCCCCACCATGACGCCCATGCCCCACATGGCCATGGCGGATCCACGCTGCTCGACCGGATAGAGGTCAAGCAAGGTCGCTTGCGAGAGCGGCACGAGGGCTGCACCGAAAATGCCCTGCAGCAGGCGAAACATCACCATCTGTGTCAGCGATTGCGCGACACCGCAGAGCATGGATGCAACGGTGAAACCGGCAAGGCAGGCAACGAAGAAGGTCTTGCGTCCATAGCGTGCGGACAGCCACCCCACAGGCGCCGTCATGATGGCGGCGGCGACAATGTAGGAGGTCAGAACCCACGTCACCTGATCCGACGTGGTCGACAGGGAGCCTTGCATATAGGGCAGGGCTACATTGGCGATGGTCGAATCCAGCGCCTGCATCAGCGTCGCGATCATCGTGCAGACGGTGATCAGCTTTCGATGGGGCGGGATCTGGAACTCAGGGCTTGCTGGCATCTGTGCCATTGGTTTCCGCAGGCTTTGCCTGGGCTGAGCTAGTCCAAAGGTCCGAGATATGGCGGCGATGGCCAGTGTCGATGTCGGCCACTGCGCTCATGCCCGAGCGCAGGCTCGGTGCCGAAGCATCAATGTCCAGCGCAATGCGCACAGTCACTCGCTGCACGACCTTCACCCAGTTGCCGCTGGCATTCTGTGCCGGGATGACAGAGAACTCCGACCCGCTTGCAGGCGCGATCGTGTCGACATGTCCCTGCCAGACGCGACCGGGATAGGCATCAATCGTGATCCGCACTGGATCGCCGGTCCTTGTGAAGGTCAGGTCAGTTTCCTTGAGATTGGCATCGACCCAGAAGCCCTCCGTTCCAACGAGCCCTACCGCACCCGTATTCGTCAGGGCTGCGGTCTGTGACACAAGGAAGGTGCCGGGCTGCAGGGTATCGACGGCAGTTACGATGCCTGGGAAGGGCGCTCGCACGATGGTGTGGTCGAGCTGGCGCTGCGCTTCCTCCACCTGGGCCTGTCCAGACAGGAACTGCGGATGCTGCTCCACCGGAGTCTCGGCGCTGCCGCCAAGGCGCGTCAGGGCGACCTGCGCCTGCTGCTTGAGGGAGTCTAGCTGTCGTTGCGCGGCAATCAGCGAGAAATGCGACTGGTCATAGGCAGCGCGTGTCGCTGAATTGGTCTGCAGCAGCGCGATTGTGCGTTCGTCAGTCGCCTGTGCAAGGGAAACCTGCGCCTGCTGGGCCGCAATATCACTCTGCAGGCGGGCATAGTCCTGCTTCGTCGCTTCCAGATTGATCCTCGTCAGGGCCAAATTGGCCTTGGCCGCATCGAGCGCGCTTTGATACTGGCGCGGATCGATCCGGAACAGGATGTCGCCGGCCTTGACATTCTGCCCCTCCTTCACATCGACGGAGGACACGAGGCCCGAGACATCGGTCGAGACCATGAGCTTGGGGGCATGGACATAGGCATTGTCGGTGGAGATCCAGCGACCGCCGTTCAGCCAGAATTCGGTTCCAGCCACCAGCACGGCGAGCGTCCCGCCGATCATCAGAATCAGGCGCAGGCGGTTGCGCGCGCGCGCAGGTGTCCGGGCGCCCGAGGCGGCCTTGGCCGCCTCTGCGGCAGTGCCGGGAAGGGATGGGTCGTCGCGCTCGAGGCGCAGGGTGGTGGATTGGCTCATGTCGGTTGGGTCACATCGCCTCGGCGTCAATGCGCCGGTCTTCGAGAAGGTTCGATTTGATGGTCATCAGGGCTTCCTGCAGCCTTTGCAGGGTGGCCTCGTCGAGACCAGCCGTCATCAGGGCGTCGAGATCGGCCCGGTAATGCTCGACCTCCGCCATATAGGGCTGGGCTTCTGGCGTGAGATGGAGGCGCCGGACCCTGCGATCCTTCGGGTCGTGCCGGCGTTCCACCATGCCGCGGGCTTCCAGCCGGTCGATCAGGCGGGCGACAGAGATCGGCTCCACCTCCACCAGATTGGCCAATTCATTCTGGGTGATGCCGGGCGAGCGTTTCAGCCACATCAGGACCACCCATTGCGCCCGTGTCATGCCGCGGGCACGCGCTTGCTGGTCGGACCTCACCCGCATGATGCGGGCGACGTCATAGATGAGAAAGGGGAGATCTTGTTTCATTACATTACCTGACATAGCATAATATAACGCTGCTTATGATATTGCAAGGTGCTGCAATGCAAAAAGCCGCATCCCGAGGGATGCGGCTTTGTTGAAATTCCAGTAGCTGGAGCTGGACTATTCAGCCAGCATCCGCTTCAGGAGCTCGATCTCCTCGCTCAGTGTCCCATCCTTCTGGGCGAGCCCCTCGATCTTGCGAACGGCGTGGAGCACGGTCGTATGATCGCGGCCACCAAAGCGCCGCCCGATCTCGGGCAGGGAGCGCAGGGTCAGGACCTTGGCCAGATACATGGCGATCTGGCGGGGCCTCACCACGGTGGCGGTGCGGCGGGAGGACAGAATGTCCGCGCGGCTCACGTTGTAGTGGGTCGCCACGAGCTTCTGGATGTCCTCGATCTTCACACGCTTGGGCTCGCGGGTGCGCACAAGGTCGCGGATGGCATCCTCGGCCATTTCGACGGTGAGGGCAGCGCCCGTGAGGGTCGTGCGGGCCAAAAGGCGGCTCACGGCCCCTTCCAGATCGCGCCCATTGGTCTCGATGACGCGCGCCACGTAGGCCACGACCGGCACGGGCACATCGAAGCCCGGCTGCGTCACCCGTGCAGCGGCGATCCGGTTTTCGAGGATCTTCACGCGCAGGGCTTCATCAAGGGATCCCATCTCGACGCACAGGCCACCGGCCAGACGCGAACGCACACGCTCGTCGAGGCTCTCGAGTTCGCCCGGCGGACGATCCGCCGCCACGACGATCTGCTTGCCCGCATCGATGAGGGCATTCAGCGTGTGGCAGAACTCGGTCTGGATCGACTTGCCCTGCAGGAACTGCACGTCGTCAATGACGAGCATGTCGATGCCGCGCAGCTTCTCCTTGAAGGTATGCGCCGTCTGCGCCTTCAGCGCACAAACGAAGCGATACATGAACTTTTCCGCCGTCAGATAGACGACGCGACGCCCGGCGTCCGTCGCCGCATGGGCAGCCGCCTGCAGGAGATGCGTTTTACCCAGGCCCACCGAGGCGTGGATATAAAGCGGATTGTAAAGCGAGGTCTCACCCGCTGGCGCGGTGGCGACACGCTGTGCAGCCGCATGTGCAAATTGGTTCGACTTGCCAACCAGGAACGACGCGAAGGTCAGTCGCCGATCGAGCGGTGAGCCACTGATCGCATCCCCGTCGCCCATGGGAGCGGGATTGGTGATCCGCGCACTCATGTCAAACCGCTGCGTGTCCAGGCGCTGCACGGCGGCCATTGCCGGCGCATCCACGACGGGATGAGCCAAATGCGACAAATCCACAGTCGCCGGGCGTGATGCCGGTGCGCGCATCGATGAGCGCACGGAAATGGAGAGGCTCACGACCTCTGAAAGTTCTGACGAAAGCACGCCGAGAATCTTGTCGTTATAGTGCGACTGGATCCAGCTCTTCAGGAAGCGGGTCGGCACCGTCAGATAGGCAACGCCGTCACGGACAGCGTCCAGCTCCAGGCGGCCGAACCAGGAATTATAGATATCTTCACCAAGTTCGGCGCGAAGCCGCCGGCATGTCCGGTTCCAGCTCTCGGCGGGCGTGGCCGCGACAGCTGTATCTTGGGACGGAATGGATGGGTTCCCGATGATCGGGGCTCGTTGTTTCAGCATGTCTCGCTCTGCGCATGAATAGGGTGACGATCGCGCCAAATTGATGGCGCGTCATGGACGCAACAGTTCAGAAAGGCTGAACGTCAGCTGGACACGAGAATAAGCCCGGGACTGGCCTGAATGGCAGGCGCTCCGGACAGTTGGTCGGGACCTGCGCATGCAACCGACAAGATCGCTCCGCTCCCCGAGCCGACGGAATAGTTCTTATGAGCCTCGACCAGTGATCGAGACAATTTTGGCCCCCGCACGACGTACATATGACCCCCTTCTGCGACGGTAAGCGCCGCAGGAATACTGCCTAGTTTTCAATAATCAAAACGAACTGAAAAGGGACGTAACTTTAGAACAGAATTGAACAGGAAACGCAGAAAACCTGCTGCCGATTGCCGCTGGCAGAAAGTCTTCTTCGCGATACTGATCTAACATTTACACTAAACTTAACCCCCGGCCGGAGCCGTCACTTTTTTATGTGACCGCGCTGCATTCGGGTGTTGATAAATTGTTACCACAGGGTTCGCGCCACGCAACTTGATAGGCTTCAATTGAGTCTGGGGATGACATCGGCGGACGTAACGCTTCACCACACATTCTGCTTGACCGGAGCAACTGCCTGATTTTTCGCGCCTTGTAGGTAAGCTTCACGCAAGGTTGCCACTTGTTCCGCAGCCGTACCGATTGACTGATCTCTTGCAGCTCTCATGAGTCAAGACCCACGCTGTGGACCCTAGAATCTGCTTGGGTCATATCCTTATGTTTTTGCGGATCTTTTTCTGTTCGGAGCGAGTCCGCTGAAACGAGATTTTTGGGTGTTGTGTTATTGTCACATGGCGGTGGTGTGACGTCTGAAAGTCAGTCTAACGGATCCGAAACGAAAAAAGGCCCGACTTGCGTCGGGCCTTTTTCAACCGCCAGCTCTGCCTTTGGGGCAGATGGCGGGGCGTCACTTCGCCAGGGTGTTGACCCGGTGGGCGAGGCGCGAAACCTTGCGGGAAGCGGTGTTCTTGTGAACGATGCCCTTCTGGGCCGCACGCATGATCAGCGGCTCGGCGACATGAAGCGCAGCAGCAGCAGCCGTCGCATCGCCGGAAGCCAGAGCCTCTTCGACCTTCTTCACATAGGTGCGCATCTGGCTGCGACGGGAGCGGTTGACCTCAGTCCGGCGCTCGATCTTGCGGACGGCTTTCTTGGCCGAAGCGGTGTTTGCCATGGTTTCCTCGAAGGGCAGCTAGCCCTGGAAGGGCCGCAAAACAGGTCGTCCAGACCTCGCGGTCCGGACAGGTGAGGGGCTTATAAGCGCGAAGGCCGACCCTCGTCAACGGACAGTGCGCCGGTTTGGGCAGGCTTTGTGAAAAGATTGCGAAGGTCAGGCAGTCGATCGGCCACCAGACGGGCTGCCATGGCAAGGCAGACGGTCACCAGAAGCGGACGCACCAGTCTTGCGCCGCCCAGCACCGCAGCCCGGGCACCCAGCGCAGCGCCGGCAAACTGGGCAGCGCCCATGGCAAATCCCAGTGGCCACAGGATATGCCCGGAAAGCCCAAGCGCCAGCAGCCCTGCGACATTGGAGGCGAAATTCGCGGCCTTTGTATGCGCCGTCGCCTGCACCACGCCAAAGCCAAGCAGACTGACGAAGGCGAGCATGAAAAAGGACCCGGTCCCGGGCCCGAAGAAGCCGTCATAGGCCCCGATCAGCGGCACAGCCGTCAGGCGGAACAGCTGCGGGCTCATGCGCGCCCGCGAAGCCTCGTCGCTCAATCGAGGCGAAAGCGCAAAATAGATCGCGACGACCACCAGCAGCACGGGAAGGACGGCTGAAAGTCCATTGACCGGCATCCACGTCAGGGCCAGTGCGCCAAGCAGGGAGCCGCAGGCCGACAGCGCAACGATGCTGCGCAGGTCCCGCCATTTCAGGAATCCCTTGCGCGCGAATGCAAGTGTCGCCGAGCCCGAGCCAAAGCTCGCCTGCAGCTTGTTGGTTGCGACTGCCGTAATCGGATCAATGCCGAAGAGGGTCATCGCTGGGATGGTGATCAGCCCGCCGCCACCGGCAATGGCGTCGATAAAGCCGGCACAGAAGGCCGTGGCAGAGAGGGCTGCCACGACCTGAAGCGTGATGTCCTGCATCAGCGGTGCTTGAACTGGGGCGGACGCTTTTCCACGAAGGCGCTCATGCCTTCCTTCTGGTCTTCCGTTGCAAACATGGAGTGGAACAGCCGCCGCTCGAACCGCAGGCCCTCGGACAATGTGGTTTCAAAGGCACGGTTCACCGTCTCCTTCGTCATCATGACGGCGGGGCGGGAATATCCGGCGATGGTGGCCGCAGCCTTCAGCGCTTCATCGACGAGATCTGCAGCAGGCACAATGCGCGAGACAAGCCCGCAGCGCTCGGCTTCGGCTGCATCCATCATGCGTCCGGTCAGGCAAAGATCCATCGCCTTCGCCTTGCCGACGAAGCGGGCCAGACGCTGGGTGCCGCCGGAGCCCGGCATAACGCCAAGCGTAATTTCGGGCTGCGCAAACTTCGCCGTGTCGGCGGCAATGATGAAGTCGCAGATCATGGCGAGTTCGCATCCACCGCCCAGCGCAAAGCCTGCCACGGCGGCGATCATGGGCTTGCGCACGCGTGAGGCGCGATCCCACTTGGAAATGAAGTCCTCCAGATAGACGTCCATATAGGACTTGGACTGCATCTCCTTGATGTCGGCACCCGCCGCAAAGGCGCGCTCGGAGCCTGTAACGACAATGCAGCCGATTTCGGCGTCCGCCTCGAAGCCGTCGAGCGCCACATTGAGTTCATCGATGAGTTCGGCGCTGAGGGCATTGAGCGCCTTTGGCCGGTTCAGCCTGATGAGGCCGACGGCCCCCTGCGTTTCGACGATGATCGTATTCATGGGCGAGGCTCCGCGAGTTCAGCCTCATGGCTAGCGGAGCGCGCCGGGAATGGGAAGAGCGCAGGGTCCCTGGAGCCTGCGCGCTCCAGCGCTGGTTCCGATCGCTCAACAAAAAAGGCCCCGCCTTGGCGGAGCCTTTTCAATTCGTCCCCGATTGCGGGTTGATCAGAGCCCTTCGAAGAGCGCGGTCGAGAGATAGCGCTCGGCAAAGGAGGGAATGATGATGACGATGTTCTTGCCGGCCATATCCGGCCGCGACCCGATCTCGATTGCCGCCGCGACCGCAGCGCCAGACGAAATGCCAACCGGAATGCCTTCGGTGCGGGCGAGCTTGCGGGCTGTGTCGAAAGCAGTCTGGTTGCCGACCGTCACCACCTCATCGATGATCGAGCGATCGAGCACGCCGGGCACGAAGCCGGCACCGATGCCCTGGATCTTGTGAGGGCCGGGCTGGCCGCCTGAGAGAACCGGCGAGTCTTCCGGTTCGACGGCAACGATCCGGACGCTCGGCTTGTAAGCCTTGAGGACCTGGCCCACGCCGGTGATCGTGCCACCCGTGCCGACGCCGGACACGAGCACATCCACCGTGCCATGGGTGTCGTTCCAGATTTCTTCCGCCGTCGTCTTGCGATGGATCTCCGGATTGGCCGGGTTCTCGAACTGCTGCGGGATGATGGCGCCCGGCGTCGTGGCGACGATCTCCTGCGCCTTGGCGATGGCGCCCTTCATGCCCTGAGCCGCGGGGGTCAGAACGAGTTCCGCGCCGAGCAGCGCCAGCATCTTGCGGCGCTCGATCGACATGGATTCGGGCATGACGAGCTTCAGCTTGTAGCCGCGCGCGGCAGCGACGAAAGCCAGTGCGATACCCGTATTGCCCGAGGTCGGCTCGACCAGCACGGTCGTGTCGGGATGGATGCGGCCCGAAGCTTCCAGCGCATCGATCATGGCAACACCGATGCGGTCCTTGACGCTCGAGATTGGATTGAAGAATTCGAGCTTGGCGAGGAGGTTCGCCTTGACGCCCTTTTCCTTTGCCAGGCGGTTCAGGCGCACCAGCGGCGTATCGCCGATGGTCTGGGTGATCGAGTCATAGATCCGGCCACGGCCCGGCTTGCGTGTGGAATTCTCAGACATCGC
>CAISZN010000599.1 GCA_903889985.1 uncultured Hyphomicrobiales bacterium
CGCTGATCTCGAAAAGGGGTTCGATGTCATCGAGAAGGTCACCGGCCAGAAGCGCATCAAGCTGAAGGGGCAATCCTCGGGCGCGATCCGCGCAGGCGTCTTCACCATGCGCCATCCAGAGCGGGTTGAGCGCCTCATCCTCGATGCCTTCACCTGGCACGGCAAGACGGCTCCGGAAATCGTGCGCCGACGTGAGCAGGTTGAGAACTACAAGGCAAACCCGAACCGCAAGATGGACCTTGCAGCCTTCAACGGCATTTTTTCGCGGGACGATCCCTCAACCTATGACCCGGCTATGGCCAAGGCACTTGCCGATTACGAACTTGCACTGGGTGACACGGTTCCAAGTGGCTCCTATATCGACATGGCGATCAATATGCCGATGGTTGATCCAACAAAGATCAAATGTCCGGTGCTGATGACCCGTGCTGAGACAGATGGCAACGCGACGGATGAGGAGCTGCTGGAATTCTTCGGCAAGCTCGCAACCCGCGACAAGCAGTTCGTCATGATGCGCGGCATCGCCCACGTGGCAGTACTGGGAACCAACCGCCACCGCATCTATCACGCGATGAAGGCATTCCTGACCATGCCGGACGTGCGCTCGGCCTGAGGCCGGTTCATACGGTGGCGTTCAGCTGGCCGGGGAGGATTTCATCCGCTTCGGCCGGCCCTGGATGAGACGGATTTCATCGAGCAGGGATTCGATGAGCGCCAGCGAACGCCGGATCAGAGTCTCGTCGATCAATCGGCCATCGCGCACGCTCTTGGCGGTACCGCCGATCGAGACCTCCCGCCCTGGCGCGATGCGCGACAGGGTCGACAGGAACATCTTGTGAAGATCGCCCTGCGCACGTGCGCCACCGAGCGGGCTTTCAGACGTTGTGAAGATCGCCACGCCCTTGTTGACGAGGATGGAGGCGTATCCCGGCCGTGACACCCAGTCGATGGCGTTCTTGATGACGCCTGACATGCCGTGGTTGTATTCAGGGCTGATGACGATCATGCCATCGCTGGAGGCAATGGCCTCGCGCAGGGCCCGCACGGAAGCCGGCAGATCGGCCTCGAGATCCTGATTGAAGATCGGCACTTCGGCGAGATCGAATATCGTCAGCTCGACGCCTTCGGGCATGACATCCTTGAAGGTCTGCAGGATCGCTCGCGACACGGAGGCGCTGCGAATGCTGCCGGCCAGTCCGACGAGCTTGAAGGTCTCAGGCTTGGTCATTTCCACCCCATCAGGTCTGCTGCCGCTTAAGCGTCGCGCGAGGCCTCTATAGGGCTGCCTCCGTCCCCGGTCCAGAGCCGGTTGCCGCCCCTGCTCGCCCCCGCTAGGCTCAACGCAAATGGGAGGACAAAATGACCCGCCGCTTCATGCGCCTGGCTGCCGTCTGTGCAGGCCTTTGCGCCAGCCTTTCCACCCCCGAGGCGCAAACCCTGCCTAAGGCAGACTGGATGATGCCAGACATCATGGCGGCGGCGCAGGCCGAGGGCAGCGTGACGATCTATTCCTCCGTCAACGAAAGCGAGGCCCTGCCGCTGTGGAAGCTGTTCGAGGAAGCCACCGGCATCAAGGTGACTTTCGTGCGGGCCTCCGATGTGCAGATCAATTCACGCATTGCCATCGAGGGCCGTGCCCAGCAGCGCAGCTGGGACCTCAGCATTTCAACCGCCGTGAGCCAGCTGCCGCAGGAGCTGCTGGCCACCTATGACTTGCCGGAAGTGCAAAAGCTAATCCCACAGGCACGCGCCAAGGATGGCAAGTGGTACGGCTCTTCGGCCAACTACAACACGCCCGCCTACAACACGAAGCTGATGGCGGCGGCCAACCTGCCCAAAAGCTATGCGGAATTTGCAAGCCGCAAGGATCTGAAGGGCAAGGTCGCCATCGATGGCAGCGACGGCCAGTGGCTTGCGGGCATGTTC
>CAISZN010000600.1 GCA_903889985.1 uncultured Hyphomicrobiales bacterium
CAAGCCCGTCAAGATCTCGCTGACCATGGAAGAGCAGTTCTTCATGGTGACGCGCCATCCCTGCACCTTCAGGATCAAGAGTGCCGTGACGAAGGATGGCAGGATCACCGCGCGCCAGTGTCGCATCTGGTGGAATGGCGGTGCCTATGCCGACATCGGGCCACGGGTGACGCAGAAGGCCGGCTTCACCTCCGCCGGGCCCTATGACATCGACAATGTCTGGATCGATTCCTACGCCGTCTATACGAACCGCCCTCCAGCAGGCGCTCTGCGTGGCTTCGGGGCGCCGCAAACAGCCTGGGCCTATGAATCCCATATGGACATGATCGCACGCGAGATGGATCTGGACCCTGCGGATTTCCGTCGCCGGAATATCCTGCGCAATGGCCGTCCCCAGGCCTCAGGCACGCTGCTTCGCGACGCCGACATAGAGGCCTCCATGGATCAGGTCATGGACCATCTGAAGTGGGACCAGCCCTTCGATCACGGAAACAGCTCCGTGCGACGAGGCCGTGGGCTTGCCATCGGATTCAAGGGCATTACGGCACCTACGACATCCGTTGCCATCGTCAATCTTTTCGCTGACGGGAGTTGCGCACTCTATATCGGCACCGTCGACATGGGACAGGGCTCCGACACGGTCATGGCGCAGATTGCCGGCGAAGTGCTGAACATGGACGCCAGCGCCATCAAGGTGATCCACCCAGACACGGACGTCACGCCCTATGACATGGGCACGCTGGGATCACGGTCCACCTTTCACATGGGAACGGCAGTTCGCCTCGCGGCAGTCGATGCACGCAACAAGATCGAGGAACTGGCCCGCGACCTCGGCCTCCCGCCGGGGTCAAACCTGCCGGTCGCCGAACTCCTGCGCAAGAAATACGGAATGCAGGCTGGCAATATCATCGGCACGGGCAGCTTTATCCCCGACTACGAAAAGCCCGACTCCGAAACCGGCCAGTCACGCAAGGCGACGCCCTTCTGGGGGGTGGGCGCGAGCGGGGCAGAGGTTGAAGTGGACATGGAGACGGGTCAGTTCACCGTGACCAAGCTCATCAATGTTGCCGACATTGGGGTGCCCATCAATCCGACGCTCGCCCGGGTGCAGCTCTCGGGCGCGGGGATCATGCAATATGGATTCACGACCATAGAGAACATGATCTTCCAGAATGGCCAGCTCACGAATGGCTCCCTCGCGGATTACAAGATCCCGAGCCTGCTGGACATGCCACGCACCTATATCAACGAGCCGACACGATCCCATGATCCGCTGGGCCCCTTCGGCGCCAAGGGCGCTGGCGAGAGCACAACCATTGCCCTGTCGCCAGCTGTCGGCAATGCGATTGCCGACGCCATCGGAGTGCATCTGCTGGATCTCCCCCTCACGCCGGAATCGATCTACCGGGCCATTCAATCTGTCAAAGCTGCCGATGGAGTGGCATGACATGAGCACCCATCGTCTTATTCGCTTCACCCTGAATGGGACCCCCGCCAAGGCAACGGTCTCTTCGCAGGACACATTGGTCGACCTGCTGCAGACGCAGTTCGATCTGAACGGTGCGCGGGAAAGCTGCGGCCAGGGCCTGTGCGGTTGTTGCACGGTCTATCTGAACGAAAAGGCCATCTCGGCCTGCCTCACCCTGGCGTGGTTTGCAGACGGAGCCAATATCAGGACCATCGAGGGCCTTGCGGAGGGCAACATGCTTGACCCGGTGCAACAGGCCTTCATCGACGCTGGCGCCTTTCAATGCGGCTTCTGCACCTCGGGCTTCATCATGATGACGAAGAAGCTGCTGGAAGAAAACCCGCACCCGACTGAAGAGGAAATCCGCCACTATCTGGTGGGCAATCTCTGCCGCTGTTCCGCCTATCCTGAAATCATCGACGCAGTGAAAACCCTGTCGAAAACGCAGATGTGAAACCAGCCGACGCGGTGTCGGCCGGTTCCACCGCTGCCAAGGAACTACTCGGCAGCAACGTGAGCCTTCTCCTGAACCAGCATGTTCACGAGATCGATGGGCTGTTCCGTTTTTTCCAGCATGCCCCAGCTCTGCAGCCAGTCATGGGTTCGCACCAGTTCATCCGCGGGGATGGGAGCGGGATCAGTCACCACGATACGGCCCGCCGGAATATCACTTGGCTTCAGGGCCGCGATCTGCAGATCGCGCTTGGCATGATAGTCGATGAAATAATGAAGATAGGCGTCCTTGTCCGCCTTGATGCGTCGCACGGCCTCGCGCACGGCGCTGTTGAAGGCGGCATAGGTCTGCGCATCCACATTGTCCGTGGCGACCTCAGTGCCGTGATACAGGGTCGAGCAAATGACGCGGCAACCGCTCTTCTCTGCCAGCGTGACATAGGGCTCGGTCAGCGTTGTCGCCCCCACTTCGCCGCGCATCAGTGACTCGTAGCGCGCCTTTGATGAATTCGACGCGTTCTGAAGGCTGATGCGCTCGCGCGGGAGAAAGCCCTCGAGAAGCTGGATCGCGGCATAATGGCTGCCGAAATAGAAGGGAACCCCCACCGTCACATCTGCCAGTTGCTGTGGCGTGTAAGCTGGCGAGTCCTCCCGCACCAGAATGGCCGTGTAGGTGATGATGCCGCGACGTCCGATCTGGCGACTGCCCACGGATGAATCCTGAACACGGCAATAGTTGCCCCATTCGCAAGCATTGTACATGTCCGCCTTGCCCTGCTCGAGCAGGCTGCCGTGGCTGACAAACGGGTTCGCCCCATCCGGTGCAGTTAATTTCTCGGCGGGGATGATGGGCGTGGTTTCGCGCTCGACCCATTCAATGGTCAGGCCCTGTTTGGCGAACAGGCCCTCCTTGTCGGCCACGAGCTCAGGGAGCCCTTGAAATGGCGCGGTGCTTTCCAGCTTCAGAACCTTCATTGACCCCTCCTTGAATCCTGATGGGATAAGTCTGACGCCACCTCGCGGTTCTTGCAAGCAAGTCTGCTTTGTCCCGCCGAATATATATGTCTTGCGCGCCCATGGAGGTTGCCCGGGAGCCTGACTGGCCTTGCACAACTTGCCATCAAGTCAACGCAAGACGCCAACAAAACGGGCGTTTCAAAGCCTGGATGCGGAAAATTGCTGCAACAGACGCATGAAAACACTTGGCAACAAGACCGGCTGTCGCGGTAGCATGGATCATATTCCGCGCAGAAGGATCGTGACTTCATGTTCATCCGCCAATTGCTGCAAAGAACTCCCGCGTCAGCCATGGCCGCCGCTCTTGCCGTCGTTGTTCTGGCCGGCCCTTTGGCCGCAGAACCCGTGACGATCGGAACGGTCAATACGGCCTCGGATGTTGCCTTTTATCTGGCTGAAACGCGGGGCTACTTCAAGGAAGTGGGCATCGAGCCCGTGACGACGCCCTTTGCCTCGGCGGCGCAGATGATCGCGCCACTCGGCGCCGGACAACTGGACGTGGGTGGCGGCACCGTTGCGGCCGGCCTCTACAATGGCGTCTCCCGCGGGATCAATCTGCGCATTGTTGCTGACAAGGGATCGATCAAGCCGGGATATGAATATTCGACGCTGGTCGTCCGCAAGGATCTGGTCGACAGCGGCGCCTATAAGTCATTGCGCGATCTCAAGGGCAGGAAGCTTGCCGCCGCGGCAGAGGGGACCGGCTCGGAGTCGTCCCTGAACGAAGCCCTCAAGAAGGGCGGGTTGAAGTTCAGCGACGTCGAAGTCGTGCACATGGGCTTTCCGGAGATGCTGGCGGCGCTGTCGAACAAGGCGATTGATGGCGGCGTGACAAACGAGCCGACGCTCTCCCTGGTCCAGCAGAAGGGAATTGCCGTGCGCGCCAGCGATGTGGTCGTCTATCCGGGGCAGCAGACTGCGGTGCTGCTCTTTTCCGAATCCTTCATGAAGTCGCGCAGGGCTCTTGCCGAAAAATTCATGGTCGCCTACCTGCGGGCTGTTCGTGACTATAGTGCTGCGCTGAAGGATGGAAAATTGGCTGGTCCCGGCTCGGACGAGATCATCAAGGTCCTGACCGAACGCACGCCGATCAAGGACCCGGAGGTCTATCGATCCATGATCGCCTTTGCGGTCAACCCGGACGGCGACGTGAATGTGTCCTCGCTCGACAATGACCTCGCCTTTTTTCGGGGACGTGGCCTTGTCACCGACCCGAAGGTGACCGCGGCCGATGTCGTGGATCAGAGCTTCGTCAAGGCAGCCGTCCGCCTGCTGGGGCCGGCAGCGAAATGAGGATCGGTCTCACGTCCCGCAAAAGGTCTGCAGCACGCGTTCCTCAGGCTTTGCCGGCAGCATGAAGTCAGCGGCGTCTGGCTGCTCGTCGTAGGGGCGCTCGAGGATCGCGCAAAGCCGATGAAACGGCTCCAGGTCGCCTTGCGTCTCGGCAGCTTCGATGGCGGCGGCAACGCGGTGGTTGCGCGCAATGAAAGCCGGATTGACCCGCCGCATGGCCTCAGCTCGAACCTCCGGCGCAATGCCCTCGGAGGCCATGCGCGCCCGCCATTTCTCCGCAAAACCGGCAAAGCTCGTGGGGTCTGCAAACAGAGATGCAACATCGGCATCTGCAGCGTCGTTGTGTGCGGCGTCGCAGAGTTTGCGGAAGGTGAGCGTAAAGTCCGCCTTGTTTGCAGACATCCGCTGAAAGAGATCCACGACCAGCGCCCCATCCCCGGCCTGGTCTTCGTAAAGTCCAAGCTTGCGGCGCAGGCCGCCGAGATAGGCGTCCTGAAAGTGGTCGCGAAAGGACGCGATGGCGGCCTTGATCTGGGCTGTGGCCTCCTCGCCGTCCCCCGTCAGGGCCATGAGGCATTCAGCCAGCCGCGCCAGATTCCATTGTGCGATGCTGGCCTGGTTTGCATAGGCGTAGCGGCCCTGGGTATCGATCGAGGAAAAGACCGTTTTCGCATCATAGGCTTCCATGAAGGCGCAGGGACCATAATCGATGGTTTCCCCTGAGATCGTCATGTTGTCCGTATTCATCACCCCATGGATGAACCCGACGAGCAACCACTGCGCGACCAGCTTTGCCTGACGTTCGACAACTGCTGCCAGAAAGGCGGCAGGAGGGGACGCTGCGTCCGCGACCTCCGGATAGTGCCTGGCGATGCAATAGTCGGTCAGGTGCCGCAGGGCCTCGACGTCTCCACGCGCCGCAAAATACTGGAAGGTGCCAATGCGGATATGGCTTGCGGCAACGCGGGTGAGCACCCCGCCCGGCTTGATCTCCTCTCGATAGACGGCCTCGCCGGTTGCCACGGCTGCCAGGGATCGCGTTGTGGGAATTCGCAAGGCATGCATTGCCTCGCTGACAATATACTCCCGCAGGACGGGGCCCAATGCAGCACGACCATCTCCCCGCCTTGAGAACGGGGTCAGGCCGGA
>CAISZN010000601.1 GCA_903889985.1 uncultured Hyphomicrobiales bacterium
CAGACCAGCCGAGACGATCTGCGCTTGCAGCGCTTCCACCCGATCAGGATCGCGATCCAGGCTGCCAATAATCGTCAGGGACCAATGCAGGTCCTTGAGGTGCGCAAGCGCCTCAACAAGCGTGTCATAGGCCTTGCGCGCTATGACCGCACCCACGGCGAGCAATGCAACCCCTGTTCCACCGGAACCCGTGGCCCGCTCAACCGGGCGAATGCCCGGAAGTGCGACGGTAATATGATCTTGTGGAACGCGAAAATCAGCGACGAGGGTTTCGCCGGTTGTTTGGCTGGTCACGATCACGTGCTGCGATTGAGTCAGCGCAGCCCGTTCCCGCGAAACAAGCTGCGCGCTCTGCTCGGCGGTGAGACCGCTCTCCAGTCCGAGCGGATGATGCACCAGTGCAATGAGCGGAACGCGCAGCTTTGCAAGCTCGTCCGCCGGCAGCACGCCGAAGGCCAGGCCGTCAATGAGCAGAGCATCGAAATGCTGCGCGGACGCAAGCTGATGCAATGCCGCTTCAAGCACCTGCACGGAGGGAAATGGAAATCCGTCCGGCAGCCGCAGATGCCCGACCTCGACGCCACATGCCGGCAGGTGAGCTATCAGCTCCCGGTCATATCCATAGCCGCCCGTAAGCATGGCGAGATCGCCGGGAATGGCAAAGCCCAGACGGCTCACGCCGATACGGCTCCCTCATACCAGGCGCGCGCCACATGGCTCTCATTCAGCGTGACGCGGATCTTCAGGATGCCTTCGCCCCCCGGCCCGAGCGCGCCTTCGCGAGCGGCCTTCGACATGGCGTCGAAAATATATTTCGACAGATATTCTGTCGTCGTCTGCTTGCCGGCGAATTGCGGCAGGGCGTCAAGGTTCTGGTAGTTGAGCGGCCCCAGAGTGGCCTTCAGGGCATCGTGTGCACGCCCGATATCCACCACGACACCATCCGCCGTAATGTCTTCCCGAAAAAAGGCCACATCGACCACGAAGGTCGCGCCGTGGAGGGCCTGCGCAGGACCAAACAGCTCTCCCTTGAAGGAATGGGCGATCATGATGTGATCGCGAACCTCGACAGCAAACATGCAAAACTCCTTCAGGGTGTCGTGTAGCGAACTGCGGTCACCAGACCCGGTGCATCATGGGCAAGGATACGCGGCAGGGCTGCCGGAAGATTGGTGAAGGCCACTTCTTCCGTGAACAGGACATCGAGCCGCGCATCGCCAAGCAGCTCAAGGGCCTTGCCAAGGCGGCGGGCATAGGACCATCGCGGGCGACGGGTCGGGGCAACCTGACCGACCTGGGACGAGGCCAGCGTCAGCCGCCGGCTGTGAAAGGCCCGGCCAAGGGGAGCCGGCACCTCGCCCTCGCCATACCAGCTCAGCTCGACGATGCGCGCCTCCAGGCCGGCGCAGGCCAGTGCCGTGGCAAGGCCCGCAGCAGAAGCACTGGCGTGGAAGACCACGTCGGCTTCAATGCCCTCAAGGGCCGAAGCACCCGCCTCGATGAAGCCTGCGCCAAAACGTGCAGCGATATCGGCCCGGGCCGGGTTCAGGTCCACGATTGTCACATCGCTCCCCGGCAGGCCGGCGGCGAGGAATGCGACCAGCAGGCCCACAAGTCCCGCGCCGACCACCACGATCCGATCGCCCGGACCGGCCCCGGAATCCCACAGGGCGTTGAGCGCCGTTTCCATGTTGGCTGCCAGCGTGGCCCGTCGGGGCGGCAGGCCCGGTGGCAGGAGGCGCAAGGCCTCCACATTGGCCACGAAGGCACTCTGATGCGGATGCAGGCAGAAGACCGCGCGGCCGACGAGTTCTGCTGGCCCGGCCTCCACCTCGCCCACGGCGCAATAGCCATATTTGACCGGGAAGGGAAAATCGCCCGCCTGAAAGGGGGCGCGCATCCGCTCGTGCTCACTCGTCGGGACGTGGCCGGTGAAGACAAGGCGCTCGGTTCCCCGGCTCAGGGCGCTCCAGAGCATGCGCACGCGCGCCTGCCCGGCTTCCGGCTCTGGCAGAACCTCCGTGCGCAGGTCCGCAACGAGGGGCGCTTCGTACCAGAGGGCCTGCGCCCGCAATTCCCGTCCGGAGAGGGTCACTCTTCGCTCCCGCAGGCTTGTTCGGCCCCAATTCCGCCCGGACTCCACAGTTCAACAAAATGATCTATGGTCCGCGCCCACCCTGTGAGCTACGCCATCCCGGCGCCGAATTCCACCGCTGAGACGAGATCCGAGCCCCGATGACGGCCACCTCAAACTCCTCGCACGCTCAGCGCACCCCGGCAGGTCTGCAGGACGCAGGCGAGATCGCCCGTCGACGCTGGATCGCAGCCTGCGTGAATGGTGGCATCTATCTGGTCCTGCTCGCATGGATGGCCTCCATCACGGGGGCCAATGGCTGGACGCTGATCGACGTGCTGATCTTCGCCTGCTTTGCGGTCGCCGCGCCGTGGAGCGTGGTGGGCGTCTGGAATGCGCTGTCTGGTCTTGTGCTTCTGCAACGCCCCGGCGCCTTTGCTCAGGTCGCGCCCTTTGCCGATGAAGGTGACACACCCGCACCGCTGGGGGTCGATACGGCCATCCTCATGACCCTGCGCAACGAGGATCCGGCGCGTGCCTTCGCGAGGCTGCGGACGGTCAAGGCCAGTGTCGATACAACAGGCGAGGGTGCGCGCTTTGGCTGGTTCGTTCTCAGCGACACCAATGATGCTGACGTGGCGCAGCAGGAGGAAGAGGCCTTTGCCGCATGGAAAGCGGCCAACGGGACCGATGCGGACCGTCTGTTTTACCGCCGCCGCACGAGCAACGAGGGCTACAAGGCTGGCAACCTGCGCGACTTCTGCCAGCGCTGGGGCGCTCATTACGAATTCATGATCCCGCTCGATGCGGACAGCGTCATGTCGGGAGAAACGATCCTGCGGCTCGTGCGGATCGGGCAGGCCCATCCCAGGCTCGGCATCCTGCAGAGCCTCGTGGTGGGCGCACCCTCTTCGGCTGCTTTCGCCCGCATCTTCCAGTTCGGCATGCGCCATGGCATGCGGCCCTATACGATGGGCAGCGCCTGGTGGGGGGCTGATTGCGGGCCCTTCTGGGGCCACAATGCACTCGTGCGCATCGCGCCCTTCCTGACCCAATGCGACCTGCCCATTCTGCCGGGCAAGCCACCGCTTGGCGGACCCATTCTCAGCCACGATCAGGTTGAAGCCGTGCTGATGCGCCGCGCCGGGTATGAAGTGCGCGTCCTGCCGGACGAATGCGGAAGCTACGAGGACAATCCGCCGACGCTGCTGGAATTCACGCGCCGCGACCTGCGCTGGTGCCAGGGCAACCTGCAATATCTGAAGCTCCTCGGCATGAAGGACATCCGGCCCATGAGCCGGTTCCAGCTTGTCTGGGCGATCAGCATGTTCATTGGCGTGCCGGCCTGGACGGCGATCATCCTGCTGGCCGCCCTCAAGCCCTTCGATGGCGAGAACCCGGCGCTGTTTCCATCGGCCTCCGCAGCCGGGCTCTATATCATTTTCCTGCTGATGTATCTCTCACCGAAACTCGCAGGCTTTATCGACATTGCCCTGACACCCGGTGAGGTGAAGCGCTATGGCGGCGCGCTGCATTTCACGCTCGGCTGTCTGACCGAGCTCGCCTTCTCATTCCTGCTCGGGGCCTCGACGACCCTGCGCACGAGCCTCTTCATCATCGGGCTGCTGTTTGGCCGCTCCGTCATCTGGGGCGGACAGGCGCGTGATGCTCATGCGCTGTCGCTGTCAAACGCAATCGCGGGCCTTTGGCCGCAGACTCTGTTCGGCCTCGTGCTGTGGGGATTGGCGGCGCTTGGTGCGCCCTCCCTCATCTGGTGGTCCTTGCCGCTGACACTGGGCTATGTCCTCGCCGTCCCCTTCGCCATGGTAACCGCTTCGCCCGCCTTCGGGCGCTGGCTTGAGTCCAGACGGCTTTGCGCCCTTCCGGAAGAATTCAACTGCCCGCAGGTCCTTGCCGATCTCGCAGCAGGCAGCTGGGCACAGACGCCCCCCTCTTCATCCACCAGCACCCATGAGCCCGCATGAAACGCCTCCTTGCCGCTGCTCTGTTCCTAGCCCTTCCGGTCACCGCATTCGCCCAGCAGGCGACATCGCCGCCGCCCGAAAAGGCGCTGAACAATTCCGAGTTCAAGCCGCTGATCCCCTCGATCGCGCCGGACACACGCGAGCAACCCGTGGAGGTGGTGAACCGCTCGACGCCCGTGCTCTGCGCGGAAGAGGATAATGTGGAGCTCGGCTTCTCAGCGCCCAACGTGAAAAGCTTCAAGGTCGAGGCGGTGCATCCCGCCTATATCGGCATGATCAGCACCGACCGCTGGGCCTATGACTTCCGCTCCTGCGACATGAGCCAGGAGAAGCAGTTCTATGCCGAGCCGCGCCGCATCACGATTTACGAGGACATGGGACTGTCGCTTGTGGGCATGACCTATCCGAATTTCTGGCGCAAGGCAGACGTGCCGGTGCGCGTCGGCGACCGCGTCGAGCATGGCTTGCATCTCATCCAGCTCTGGGTGCGCTATCGCGAGCGCGGGGAGGAAGTGCTGGCTGCCTATCCACCGGATGGCTATTGGCGCATTCGCCCCCTGCCCTTCGGCGAGATGCGCTATACCGCCTATGGCTCCTCCTTCCTCGTGGGTCCGGCAGAACGCGATGGCCGGCCCTTCGTGAACCTGAAGGAGATCGCCTTCGATCCCAAGACAAAGACCTTCACGCTGAGCTATCAGGACGGCAACAAGGCGCAGCTCGCCCTCACCGATCTCGATCAGGAAAAATTTGATCTGCAGGTCACTTTCGATAAGCCGATCGCCGGTCGCCCCTTCCTGACCATGCGCTCCATGTACACCACCGAGACCAATGCGGACGCTGCCAAGGTTGCGTGGCGCACCAAGGACGGGAAGGGCTGGGGTGAATCGCCCATCATGACCTTCCCCGGCGCCCATGCGACGGAGGTCTGGGCCGGCCGTACGGCGCCCTCGCGCCACAATCTCAGCGCCCCCGACATGATCTTCAACCACTTCTTCGCCGACCCTGAAGCGAAGAAGTGAGAGGTCGGAAATGACGGTCGACATCGCGCAGCCGACACGCCGGCGCATCGAGGCCATCGACGCGCTCCGGGGGTTCGCGCTCCTTGGCATGTTCATCTTCCATGCGACCTGGGATCTGGGCTTCTTCCGGCTGATCCCGGCGGAGTTTCCCTTCTCGCCGGGTTTTACGGCCTTCGGGCACGTGATCGCAGTCACCTTCCTTGGATTGTCGGGTGCGAGCCTCGTGCTGGCCCACCCCGACCGGCGCCCGAATGCTGCCTACTGGAAGCGGCTGGGCATGCTCGTGGCAGCTTCTGCCGCGATCACCGTGGCGACGCTCTGGCTGTTCCCCGAGAGCTTCATTTTCTTCGGCATCCTGCATTGCATTGCTTTGGGAAGCCTCATCGCCCTGCCCTATCTGCGCGGGCCGGGCTTCATCGCAATCCTCGCCGGCGGACTTGTCATCGCGCTGCCGCTGCTGGTGGCCTCCCCCATTTTCAACCCAATTGCCCTGCAATGGGTTGGCCTTGGGACGCAATTGCCAACCACCAATGACTGGCGGCCGGTCTTTCCATGGCTCGGTTTCGTCCTGCTCGGCCTCGGGATGGCACAGGTCGTTCGAGAGCAGGGAATCTCGCTTCCCGGTGCGGGCTGGCAGGCCCATTCCGTGCCAGCGCGCTGGCTGCTGTGGGGCGGACGACACTCCCTGCTGGTCTATCTGGTTCACCAGCCGGTGTTTTTCGCGGTGGTCTGGACGATTGCCCAGATCGTCAATCCGCTGCCTGCGGCGACGCCCGTGACGGCCGAGCCCTTCGTAGGTGCCTGCGTCGCCCAGTGCACCGCCAGAGGTGGGGAGGCCGAGCTTTGCCGAAATGTGTGCACCTGCATTTCGCAGGAGATCCGGCGCAAGCCGCCCATCTGGCAGCGCCTTGTCCAGGACAGCCTGTCCCCGGCGGACCGGGTGGAGATCGAGGGCTTCACCCAGCAATGCCTGAAGGGTTTGCAGCCCTGAAGCAGTGAAATCGTAAGCATTCCCCGGTCAGACTGGCCCCGAACCTTCAGGGCCCTCAATGTCGCTTGCCAGCCTGCAACCACGCGATCTGGAGGCGCAGTCCACACGGACCGCGTCCATGCCGCTTGCCGCCCTGTTCGCCGTGGTCACGGTCGCCGCCCTTGCACAGCGCTTTGTGGTGATGCCCAATGCCAATGTGGCCTGGCTGTTGACGGTGGCCGAGCGGATGCTCGATGGGCAGAGGCTCTATGTCGACACGATCGAGACCAATCCGCCCTTCTCGGTCTGGCTCTATCTGCCAGCCGCCTTCATCGGCCGCCTTCTGCACCTGCGAGCAGAATATGTGGTCGATGCGATGGTCTTTGCCCTCGCTGGCGGGGCGATCGTCTTCACCCTGCGCCGGGTGTCCGCAGCACGGCTGATCGACCCTGACCTGCAGGGGCGTTTTGCGATTGCGCTGGCGATTGCGCTGCTCATCCTGCCGGCCGCCTGCTTTGGCGAACGCGAACATGTTGCAGCCGTGGCATTCGTGCCCTTTGTGACGATTGCAGCGCTGCGGGCATCGGGCAGGCAGGTTTCGCTGCTTGAGCGCGGCGTGAACGCGCTGGCCATGGCGCTGATGATGATCATCAAGCCGCATTTCGCACTGGCAATTGCCCCTGTCATCCTTCTCGTTGCCATCTCGAAGCGCAGTCCGTTGCTGATCTTCTCGGCTGATCATATTTGCGCGGGCCTGATCGTCATGGCCTATGCAGGCTCGACGCTGGTGGTGCATCCCGCCTTCTGGTCGCAGATCATGCCCATGCTGGCGGACATCTATCTGCCGGTTCGCAACACACCGCTGAATTTCCTGCGCCAGTTTTCTGATCTCGAACTGGCTTTCATGGCCCTTATCGGACTGACAGCCCTGCGGGGATGGCGGGGCACCGGGCATCTGTCGACCCTCATCAGCGCTGGTGCATCCGGCTTCATGCTCGCTGTCATCATTCAGGGCAAGGGCATGCCCTATCATTTCTATCCGGCGCTTGCCCTGGCGGCCCTGATGCCCTTCGCCACGCAGGAACGCCCAAAACACGGCAGCAGCCCACATGGGCTATCGCCATCAATGGTGCTTGCCGCCGGTCTTTCCTGCGTCTTCTGGACATGGTTCAACGCCGGCTTTGACATGCGTGACGTCGTGCAGCCCCTGCGGCAGGTGGCCGCTCAGCCGCGCGTTCTGGCGCTGGGCTATGATTTCTCCATCGGCCCTCCCATGGCGCGCGCCGCCGGCGGCACCTATGTGGGGCGCGTGGCGAGCCAGTGGATGGCTGACAATGCGCGATGGCTCATGGCCAGCGACGGCAACTCGGACAGGCGTGCCCAGCTTGACGCCTATGTGGCGCAGGACCGCGACATATTCCTTGAAGATCTCGCAGCCCAGAAGCCCGATGCACTGTTCATCCAGCGCGGACCGGAGGATTGGCAGGATTTCGTCGAGGGCGATCCGCGCTTTGCAGCTGAAATCGCACATTACATGCCGGCGGGGACATATCGTTCTGGCGGAATGCGCAACGGTTTCGCACTTGATTACGATATGTGGGTCCGCAAGCTCGAACTGAAATGATCAGGGCGATGGCGCGAGCATCAGTTCGGGTCTGACCAGCTGGTCGAACTCCTCGGCGGTGACAAAGCCTAGCTTCACCGCTTCCTCGCGCAGCGTCGTCCCATGCGCGTGTGCAGCCTTCGCAACCCTGGCCGCATTGTCATAGCCGATACGCGGGGCAAGCGCCGTGACAAGCATCAGCGAGCGGCTCAACAGCTCGGAGATCCGAGCACGGTCCGGCTCCAGTCCCTCGACGCAATGCGCGCGAAAGCTCGTCACCGCATCCGTAAGCAGACGAATCGACTGCAGCACGCTCGCGCCAATGACGGGCTTGAAGACATTCAGTTCGAGATGGCCTTGCGAACCCGCAACGGTCACGGTGGTCTGATTGCCGAAGACACGGGTGCAGACCATGGTCAGCGCCTCGGCCTGGGTCGGATTGACCTTGCCCGGCATGATCGAGGAGCCCGGCTCGTTTTCCGGCAAGTGTAATTCGCCAATGCCGCTGCGCGGTCCGCTGCCAAGCAGGCGGATGTCATTGGCAATCTTGAACAGGCCCGTGGCAAGTGCATTCAACGCACCATGCACGAAGACGAGCGCATCGTGGGATGCCAGCGCCTCGAACTTGTTGGGAGCCGTGATGAGCGGCATGTTGGTTATCTCACCCATTCGAACTGCAAAGGCTTCGGCAAATCCGACCTTCGTGTTCAGCCCCGTGCCAACCGCAGTCCCACCCTGCGCCAGCGCATAGAGATCGGGCAGTGTCTGACGCAGGCGCGTTGCAGCAAGACTGACCTGCGCCGCATAGCCGGAAAATTCCTGACCAAGTGTCACCGGCGTCGCATCCTGCAAATGAGTGCGACCGATTTTCACGATGCTGGCAAAATCATTCGCCTTGGAGACAAGCGCCGCCTGCAGGGATTCGAGCGCAGGCAAGAGATCGAACAGGATGGCACGCGCCGCCGCCAGATGCATGGCCGTGGGGAAACTGTCGTTCGATGATTGCCCCATGTTCACGTGGTCATTGGGATGCACCGGCGTCTTGGACCCGAGCGGTGCGCCCATGAGTTCATTGGCGCGATTGGCCACGACCTCATTGACGTTCATATTCGTCTGCGTGCCCGAACCGGTCTGCCAGATCACCAGTGGGAAGTGCTCATCGAGCCGGCCCTCGGCCACTTCCTGCGCGGCTGCGACGATGGCCGCTGCGCGCAGGGTATCGAGGAGCCCGAGATCGCGGTTCACCTCGGCTGCCACGCGCTTGATCAGGCCAAGGGCATGAATGATCCCGGTCGGCATGCGTTCGCCACCGATGCGGAAATTGCGACGCGAACGCTCGGTCTGGGCACCCCAGTAGCGATCACGGGGAACCTCGATGGGACCGAAGGAATCCGTCTCGATGCGATGGGTATCATCATGGGAGCCGGTCATGGATGTCCTCCGTTACCCGGCGGTCAGCCACTACCGGTCCGCGAAAAGGTCTGTCCCATAATGAGGGAGTCAATGCCGGACTGCCAGTCGAGATCAGCGCCATAATCAGAACTCGAGGCCAGAGACAGCAGTTCAATCAATCGGTTGCGGGCTCGATTGACACGGCTTTTCATCGTGCCGACCGCGCATCCGCAAACCCCTGCAGCCTCTTCATAAGACAGACCCGATGCACCGATCAGGATGAGTGCTTCGCGCTGGTCCAATGGAAGCTTCTGCAGAGCTGCGAGGAAGTCCATAAAATCCATGTGGCCATTTTGAGACGGGGCTGTGGCAAGACGCGCAGCGATGGCCCCGTCGGAATCAGCGACCTCACGGCGGCGCTTGCGATATTCGGAATAATAGATGTTACGCAGGATGGTGAAGAGCCAGGCCGCGAGATTGGTGCCCTCCGCAAAGCTTGTCAGATGGCTCCAGGCCTTGACCAGTGTTTCCTGCACAAGGTCGTCGGCGCGATCGGGATTGCCGCAAAGCGAGACTGCAAATGCGCGCAGGTTCGGGATCGCAGAAATCAAAGCTGCCTTCAGCTGAGGGCTTGCCTGGGGAGGAGGGCCAGTCATTTCTCCCCACCCTCGTCTCCAGAACGGCCAGGGTTTCCGGAGGTTTTCTCCTCAAACTTGCTGAGCAGGTCGAGAAAGCGATCGGGGATCGGCTGGTTGAGCACATCGTCATAGATGGCCTTGAGCTGCCGCCCGATGTGAACATCGATATTGGCCAGGGGTGTCTCCTTGCGGACTGTCACTTTGGACTTCCCCTTGCGGCCCTTTCTAAGGGGCACCACTGATCCGGCTGCCTGGTCGGGATGCGGTAATGCCTCATCTGGACCATGCCCAACGGGCGCGCGGGCCGTATGGTTCCCAGGCTGCGACACGGCGCAGGTTTGAGAGACCCATTGCTTCTTCCGCATAGTTTCGTCCATCGTCGCCCCTCCGGAGCCTCGCCAGACGGCGCGGCTCCTCGAAATTCCAAAATCCCGCAATCAATTCGAGCCCCGCGTCCAAAACTTGCAGAACGAGCAAAG
>CAISZN010000602.1 GCA_903889985.1 uncultured Hyphomicrobiales bacterium
CATTGTTGAAGGAACCGCCGGGAATACGGGGATTGGGCTGGCTCTCGTCGCCAATGCCATGGGGTTCCGAACGGTCATCATCATCCCGGAAACCCAGTCACAGGAGAAAAAGGACATGCTTCGCCTGCAAGGGGCGGAGCTGATCGAGGTCCCCGCGGTCCCCTATTCCAACCCCAACAATTATGTGAAGGTTTCCGGCCGGATTGCGGAGAGGCTCGCCCAGGAGCATCCCCAAGGGGCCATCTGGGCGAACCAGTTCGACAATGTCGCGAATCGCCAGGGACATTTCGAAACTACCGGGCCAGAGATTTTCGAACAGACCGGCGGGGCTGTGAATGGGTTCATCTGCGCGGTCGGGACCGGAGGGACGCTTGCAGGCGTTGGCATGGCCCTCAAGGCCAGAGACCGCTCGATCAAGATTGGCATCGTCGACCCGATGGGAGCCGCGCTCTACAGCTACTACACCACCGGTGCGCTCAAATCCGAGGGGTCATCCATCACCGAGGGCATTGGTCAGGGCCGGATCACGGCCAATCTCGAGGATGCCCCGATCGACTTCGCCTGCCAGATCCGCGACGAGGATTGCCTGCCGATTCTTTTCGACCTCGCCGAGCAGGAAGGCCTGCTTCTTGGCGGGTCGTCAGCCATCAACGTGGCAGGTGCCATGGCCCTGGCACGGGAGCTTGGACCCGGGCACACGATCGTGACGATCCTTTGCGATTCGGGCCTGCGCTATGCGTCAAAGCTGTATAATCCAGCCTTCCTGCGCTCGAAGGGGCTGCCGGTGCCGACATGGATGGAGCGGCAGGCAAGCATCAAGGCAGATCTGGTCTGAGGATCAGAGGGCGCGCGCCATCACGCCGATGGCCGAACCGAAAAAGAGCAGCATGAAGAGAAGCGGCATAATCGTGCCAGATGTGCGTGCCATGGTCAGATCTTTCCCCAGTCTCGCCGAACTTAAGCCCTGGGTGCTGAGATCCGGTTCCTGAAAACCGCAGCATCTTCGGCAAGTTGTTCAGCCCTTGCTAACTTTCAAAAGGATGCCAGCATGACGAGTTCTCAGTTGGATCTTCTGGTCTCACCCGGCTGGCTGGCCGAACACCTGCTGGATCCTGATCTCGTCGTCCTGGATGCCTCTTGGTACCTCCCAGCAATGAACCGAAGCGGCGCGGCCGAATATGCGCAAGCGCACATTCCCGGCGCCGTCTTTTTCGACATCGACGCCAACTCTGATCATTCAACCCCCCTGCCCCATATGCTTCCCAGTGAAGCTCAGTTCGCGGAGGCCCTCGGCCGCCTGGGCATCCGCTCCGATATGCATGCAGTCGTCTACGATGGGGCCGGCCTGTTTTCAGCCGCTCGAGTCTGGTGGATGCTGCGGATTTTCGGGATGGCAAAGGTCTCCCTTCTCGATGGCGGGTTGCCGGCGTGGAAGGTGGCAGGATTGCCAACCCAATCCGGCCCTGTCTCAAGACCGCCGGCCGTCTTCGTAGCCCAGCTTGAGCGGACGGCCGTCGCAGACGTTGAAACGGTTCAGGCGGCTCTCGCTGCGGGGACCCATCAGGTGCTGGATGCCAGGTCCCTTGACCGTTTCCATGGACTGGCGCCGGAACCGCGGGCAGGACTGCGCGGCGGCCACATCCCCGGCAGCCGAAGCCTGCCGATGACAGATCTTCTCAGCAATGGCCGCCTCAAGGATCCGGCAGCTCTGGCCCAGGCTTTTTCTGCTGCCGGGGTCGATGCCGGAAAGCCTATCATTACGAGCTGCGGCTCGGGGGTCTCCGCCGCCGTCATCACACTCGCCCAGGTCCGGCTCGGCCGGGATCCGGGCAAGCTCTATGACGGGTCATGGACCGAATGGGGCGGTCGAGCGGACCTACCGGTTGAGACCGCCTGAACGTCCGGGCGCGGCTCAACCCATCGTCCAGCTCGCCACACCGCCGGGGAGCTAAAGCGTGACGTCATCTGCCCCGAGCAGCCCGACGGATCTGCAAAGGACCTGTGCCGGGATAAAAGGCTGACTTGATTATCGTGCGTGCAACCTGTGTAATCGATTGCCGATCAGCCTTCGATTGCGCGCATATGCTGTGCAATTCGTCGGGTCGAGGGAGCACCTCTCCCGAAATTGACGTGGCGGATTGGCACGGCAGGTGCTATGAGCGCGCCGATTGGCTCCTGCTGAAGGCGCGTGTGCACTGTGCCAGTTCAGGCACCGCCAAACGGAGATGCGGACCGTGAAGAAGATCGAGGCGATCATCAAGCCGTTCAAGCTCGACGAGGTGAAGGAAGCCCTTCAGGAAGCGGGCCTTCAGGGCATAACCGTTACCGAAGCCAAGGGATTCGGCCGCCAGAAGGGCCATACCGAGCTGTATCGCGGCGCGGAATATGTCGTTGACTTCCTTCCGAAGGTGAAGATCGAGGTCGTTCTTGGCGACGAAACCGTGGAACGCGCGATCGAGGCTATCCGCAAGGCAGCCCAGACCGGTCGCATCGGTGACGGTAAGATCTTTGTATCGAATATCGAAGGTGCGATCCGCATTCGAACCGGTGAAACCGGTACGGATGCTATCTGACGTATCTCGCCCGAGATATTCACCGCCATGACAAAATCCAGCCACGACCAAGGAGAGGGTTCGACATGAAGACCGCCAAGGATGTCCTCAAGGCGATCAAGGACAACGACATCAAGTATGTCGACTTCCGTTTCACTGATCCGCGCGGCAAGTGGCAGCACGTCACCTTTGACGTGTCGATCGTGGATGAGGAAGTGTTTTCAGAAGGCGTGATGTTCGACGGTTCGTCGATCGCCGGCTGGAAGGCCATCAACGAGTCCGACATGACGCTGATGCCAGACCCGGCCTCCGCCACCATGGACCCCTTCTTCGCAGCTTCGACCCTGTCGATCGTCTGCGACATTCTCGAGCCCGCCACCGGCGAGCCCTATGGCCGTGACCCGCGCTCGATCGCCAAGAAGGCAGAAGCCTACCTGAAGTCGACCGGCATCGGCGACACCGCTTTCTTCGGCCCTGAGGCCGAGTTCTTCGTGTTCGACGACGTGCGCTTCAAGGCCGACCCCTACAACACGGGCTTCGTGCTCGACTCCATCGAACTGCCCTCCAACATGGACACGCAGTACGAGGGCGGCAACCTGGGTCACCGGGTTCGCACCAAGGGCGGCTACTTCCCGGTTCCCCCGGTTGATTCCGCCCAGGACATGCGCGGCGAGATGCTGGCGGCCATGGCATCCATGGGTGCGGTCGTCGAGAAGCACCATCACGAGGTGGCTTCTGCCCAGCACGAACTCGGCCTGAAGTTCGGCACGCTCACCACCATCGCCGACCACATGCAGATCTATAAGTACTGCATCCATCAGGTCGCCCAGAGCTACGGCAAGAGCGCGACCTTCATGCCGAAGCCGATCTTCGGCGACAATGGCTCCGGCATGCACGTTCACCAGTCGATCTGGAAGAGCGGCAAGCCCGTCATGGCCGGCAACAAGTATGCCGACCTGTCGCAGGACTGCCTCTATTACATCGGCGGCATCATCAAGCATGCCAAGGCCCTGAACGCCTTCACCAACCCGTCGACCAACTCCTACAAGCGTCTGGTCCCGGGCTATGAGGCACCCGTGCTGCTCGCCTATTCGGCGCGCAACCGCTCGGCCTCCTGCCGTATTCCGTGGACGACGAACCCGAAGGCCAAGCGCGTCGAGGTTCGCTTCCCCGATCCGACGGCCAATCCCTACCTCGCCTTCGCTGCCATGCTGCTGGCTGGTCTCGACGGCATCCAGAACAAGATCGATCCGGGCGCTGCCATGGACAAGGACCTCTATGACCTCCCCCCCAAGGAGCTCAAGAAGATCCCGACCGTCTGCGGCTCGCTGCGGGAAGCCCTTTCGAACCTGGACAAGGACCGCTCCTTCCTCAAGGCCGGCGGCGTGTTCAGCGACGACTTCATCGACAGCTACATCGAGCTGAAGATGCAGGACGTGATGCGCTTCGAAATGACTCCGCATCCGGTCGAGTTCGACATGTACTATTCCTACTGAGACCTGCTTCTCGGTTGCGATTTCAGATCCCGGGCAGTCAGCCCGGGATTTTTTTTAGTGAAGCTGCAGGACGTCACGGACAATCAGAGCCCGTACGACGCTGGCCAAAAACTCTTGCGATCAGGGGGAGAACATGACGGGCCGGCTGATACCCTTGTTGTCGGCACTGCTGCTTGCCGTCGCTCCGGCGTCTGCACAGGACGCAGCAGAGTTCTTCCGCGGAAAGACGATTCGTGTCCTCGCCGCTTTTGACGCCGCAGGAAATGCGGGGCTCATCGTGCAGGTGGTTGCCAACCATATCGGCAAGCACATTCCCGGCAATCCGATCGTGATCCCGCAATTCATGCCAGGCGGCGGTGGCCTCGTACAGGCAAACTACATCTATTCAGCAGCCCCGAAGGATGGCACGGCCTTTGGCCTGCTATTCGATAATCTTCCAACAACGCAGGTCCTCGAACCTGCAAGCGTCAAGTTCGATAGCAAGCGTTTCACAGTGATTGGAGCGCTCAATCGCGGCGAGAATGGAGCCTTGGCCATTCGCAGCGATCATCCGATTAAAACTGTCGCAGATGCGCGTCGCCACGAGCTCGTCATGGCTTCGACTGGTCCCGGCACCACCGCCTACAGCATCGGCAATGCTCTCAACAACACGCTCCAGACAAAGATACGTCTTGTCATGGGATACACGAGCGGCGGTACAATGCTGCATGCGTTTGAACAAGGCGAGGTCTCGTCCCTGATCATCGATTACAACTCGCTCAAGAGGGACAGCCCTCAAATGATTCAATCCGGCCTGATGAAGTTTCTTCTTCAGGTTGGCGATCATCGCGAAGCGGAGATCAACTCAGTACCTCTCCTGACGGAGGTCGCCGAAACGTCTCAGCAGAAAGCGCTTTTCATGCTGCTCTCCTCCGGCCGGCGGATGGGCAAGGTCTTCATCGCGCCCCCGGACGTGCCTGCAGAGCGCGTGGACATTCTGCGCAAGGCCTTTGCGGACATGGTCGCAGATCCAGATTTTGTGACCGACGCCGCGCGTGTGGGAACACGCGTGGAAGCGCGGCCATGGCAGGCCGCAGCGGATGTCATTCGCGAGACTGTCGAAACACCCGTGGAGCTTGCGGAGCTAGCCGCAAAGCTTTCTGCTGGCGCCAGATAGCGTCATCGTTGACGATTAGTGGGTGATCTGTTCGGCCTCACGCTTGAAGCGCAGGTTGATCAGGCTTTCAGGCCGTCCCGCCAGACGTTCGTATGTCAGGCCCATGGCGAGTGACTTGCGGCCGGCACGCAGGGCAGCCGTCGTCAGTGTCCAATCAACAATGTCACGCTGCGCGCGACTCCCGCCAATGCGCCAGACTTCTGCGCGGGTTGGAAACAGTTGTTCAATGCAAGCGGCGTAATCGCCACGGTGATATGCGATCAGCCCCTCGACGAGCGGCACACCCACTTCGCGGTAAATCATTGCAGCTTCGCCTTCACCGGCAGCGGTCCGATGCATCGCTGCCAGACGCGCTTCAGCCAGGGCCTCGTTGCCCGAGCGCAGCTCTGTGATCGATGCGTGCATGTCGGTGAACACCATGCCGCGCCCATCGGCATGGCCGTCCCAGCGCGGCAGCAGTTCTTGCCAGCGACGGCTGACGTCGCAACCCAGCATATCCAGACGCCACAGCAGTGCGACCGGGTCGCTGAGCGAGAACCCGACTGGGCGGATGGTTCGCAGCAATGGGCCATCATACAGCTTCAGAGCATCGTCGAAATCATCGAGTTCCAGATGAAACATCGCCGTATGCCACCAAATGTGACCCTGCGCAGGGCTTTGCGCGGTGGCCCAGAAGGGCTCGCGCTCCTTGCTGAAGGCGACGCCGGCTTCCGGACGTCCAGTCATTTCCATGCAATGAGCGACAGTGTGGTGCGCGAAATACAGATGCGGCTCCAGTTCGATGGCGGCGCGAGCTTCGTCTTCCGCCAGGTCGTACCTGCTGGCCTCCTCCATGCCAAAGGCGTTGATGGTGCGCAGCACCGCGAAGCCAGATGTTTCATCTGACCAGAATGGCATTGCCCGCTTCACCCGGTCGCAAACCAGCGGTGCGCGACCAAGTAGCGTATCCAAGAACAGGCAGATGTAATGAGCGAGAATATCGCGTGGATGGTCGATCAGATGCGCATCGAGCGCAGCAACACTGGCACGCCTCTGGCTGGAGAGTGCAAGATCGAGGGCGCCCAGCAAGGCGCGCTCTCTGTCATTCATCCGCAAGTTCCTGGCCCGATCTGCGAGACCGCGTGCGATGACGGCCAGCTTGGGGTCGAGCGGAAGCGCAAGGATCCACGCTTTGGCGATCAAGGCCATCGGCATTTCAGGGGCCAATGCGGCCACGGCGTCGAGCAGGACAAGCGCATCACCATGGCCGATGGTGAATGCAAGAATAGCCTGATCAAGACGTTCCACAGATCCCGATGTCGCACCGGAAACTGTATTTCCCTGGGCGTCGAGCGTCATGGCTGCCTCTTCAATGCCCACTGATTGAGCGCGGTTTGAGGGAGTATAACCGTGGTCTGCGACGGTACAATATGAGGAAGAGAACGGAACGATCCTGATGCCGGCAATCACCGAAGGAAGCTCAGGCCAAAGGCGCGAAAGACCATTCGGCAAAAGCTTCAACGTGTCCCGAAACAAAGCCTGTGAGGATTGCTGAATTCCGCCAGATCACATGACGATGAGCGCGACTGCCAGACATAGCGAAGCCAGAGAAGGCGAAACCTGCGACAGGCGATTTCGACGATTTCGACGCTTCCAAACAGTGACTGCGACCTGATGCCACTGGTCGCTGCTCTCATAGGCACAAGCCGGAGCGAAACCAGCCACCTCGACAAGTTGTTCGACAACTTGGAGGCTGAGGCGCTGGTAAGGGGTGCTCGACTTCCTGGACATGCAGGAAGTGTCCACCTGCCAGCTTAACAAAGGCTGAAACTGATCAGCCCGGCTCGCCAGCAACCGCTGCAAAAATGCGCTCGTAGGCACGAGCGGCATCGTCCCAGCTGAAGCGGGAAGCGTGCGCTATGCCCTCGCCTGCAAGACGCTCGCGCAGGGAAGGATCGGTACAGAGCGTCAAGATCCCCTGCCCGATCGAGGCCTCAGAAGCAGGATCAACAAGCAGCGCGTGATCTCCTGCCACTTCCTGCGTTGCTGTTGCGGCGCTGGTCAACACGGGTGTCCCGCAGGCCATGGCCTCGATAATGGGAAGGCCAAAACCTTCATAGAGGGTTGGAAACAGGAAAGCTTCGGCACCTGACATCAGCGGGCCCATATGCTGATCATCGACGAAGCCCAGTGCCCGCGTGCGCGGCGTATTGATGTCAAAGGCCTCGCCACCAAAGACATGGGCACGCCCAAGGTTGCCGGAGACGACGAGGCTGATCTCTGCGGGCAAGGAACCGCAGACCTGCCGCCAGGCGGCCAGCGTGCGGGCGAGGTTCTTGCGGCGGTCGGATGTGGCCTGCAGCAGGATGTAGCGCGCGGGCAGATCGAGAGCCGCCCGGGTCCTTGCGATCTCGTCGGGAGAATGTCGGTGGAATTGGGCGCTGACCCCATTGGCCACCACATCCACCTTGGCGGCTGAAATTCCAAGGGTGGCGGCAATTCGCTGGCGTGAGAACTGCGAAACGGTGACCACACGGGCCGCGCGACGCGCCAGCATGGGCATGAGGGTTCGATACAACCTGACGAAATTGGGCGCGAAGAATTCGGGCACGTCCAGGAATGCCACGTCATGAAGCGTCACGACCTGCCGCCCGTGGAGCAGCGGTCCGGTGGCAGAAGGCGACCACAACACGCAGCCGCGCGCCTTCCAGGGCAGGATCGACTGCTCCCAAAGGTGTCCGGCCAACCCGGCGAGCGGCTGAGCCGGGGCAATCGCTTCAACGCCCTGCAGGCGATTGAGGATCTCCACCGTGACCCTTTGCTGCCCGCCCATGGCAAAGGCGGCGACTCTCTTGTTGACGACTACCCGCATGGAACCCCTCGAGCCGTCACTGATAAGGCCCATTCGCCAAAAAAGCGTAGCGATAAACTTTTCTTTTCACGAAGATGTTTTCGTTCCGTTCCCATTCGAGGCCGGTTTATGCGATAGAAGATGCACGCTTCGCGAATCAGTTCGACGGATGTTTTCCCAGTCAGATGGCCAATAGCAAAGATCTCTTCGGCGGCGCGTCCGCCCGTAAACCCGCTCCCAAGGCCCCCGAAAAGGCCCCGGCCAAGGCGCCCCTGACCAATGGGACGCCCGGAGAAGCTGGCTATACAGCCGCTTCCATTGAGGTTCTCGAGGGTCTTGAGCCTGTTCGTCGCCGGCCCGGCATGTACATCGGCGGTACGGATGAGGCAGCCCTGCATCATCTTTTCGCCGAGGTTCTCGACAACTCGATGGATGAGGCGGTTGCGGGTCACGCGAACTGGATCGACGTGAGCCTGGAGGCCGGTGGATGGCTGACCGTGTCCGACAACGGTCGTGGCATTCCGGTCGACCCGCACCCCAAATTCCCGAAAAAATCCGCGCTCGAGGTCATCATGACCACGCTGCACGCGGGCGGAAAGTTCGACTCCGGGGCCTACCAGACCTCAGGCGGCCTTCATGGCGTAGGCGTCTCGGTGGTCAATGCTCTGGCCGAGCGGCTCGAAGTCGAGGTTGCGCGCAACCAGACCCTCTATCGCCAATGCTTCGAGCGGGGCCATCCGGTCACGAAGCTCGAAACCGTCGGCCGCGCCCCGAACCGTCGCGGCACGCGCGTGCGGTTTCGTCCGGATGAGCAGATCTTTGGCAAGGGCGCCCATTTCAAACCAAGCCGCCTCTTTCGCATGGCACGCTCCAAGGCCTATCTGTTTGGCGGCGTTGAGATCCGCTGGCATTGCGCGCCGGAACTGATCGAGGCTGGCAGCAACATCCAGGCTGAAGCCGTCTTCCGCTTCCCCGGCGGCCTGAAGGACTATCTGGCCCAGGACGTGGAAGGTAAGCCCGCGGTGGCCGACCAGCCCTTCACCGGCAAGGTGGACAAGCCGGGCGGTCACGGCTCGGTCGAATGGGCCATCACCTGGCTCAGCGAGGACGACGGCTTCGTCCATTCCTACTGCAATACCATCCCGACGCCCGACGGCGGCACCCATGAGGCGGGCCTGCGCATGGCGCTGCTTCGCGCCCTGAAGGAACATGCGGAGCGCATTGGCCAGGCCAAGAAGGCCTCGAGCGTGACCACCGACGACGTCATGTCGGGCTGTGCGGCGATGATCTCTGTCTTCATCCGCGAGCCGGAGTTCCAGGGACAGAACAAGGGCCGCCTGATGACGGCGGAGGCCTCCCGCATCGTCGATCAGACGGTCCGGGACGCCTTCGACCACTGGCTTGCAGCCTCCCCCTCGCAAGCCACTCGCCTGCTCGACTGGGCGGTTGAGCGCGCCGAAGAGCGCCTGCGCCGCCGCGCGGAAAAGGACGTCGCCCGCAAGACGGCGACCCGCAAGCTGCGCCTTCCCGGGAAGCTCGCAGACTGCTCTAATAATAGCTCACAAGGCTCTGAATTATTTATCGTTGAAGGCGACTCCGCCGGCGGCTCTGCAAAGCAGGCTCGCGATCGTACCAATCAGGCCGTCCTTCCGCTGCGCGGCAAGATCCTGAACGTTGCTTCCGCCACGAAGGACAAGCTCAGCCAGAACCAGCAACTCTCGGATCTCGTCCAGGCACTCGGCTGCGGGACGGGCACCCACTATCGGCAGGATGATCTTCGCTATGAGAAGATCATCATCATGACGGACGCGGACGTCGACGGCGCCCACATCGCCTCCCTCTTGATCACATTCTTCTACCGGCAGACGCCACGTCTCATCGAGGGTGGCCACCTGTATCTGGCGGTCCCTCCGCTCTACAAACTGACCCAGGGTGCCAGGTCGGCCTATGCCAACAATGAGACCCATCGTGACGAGCTGATGCGGACCTATTTCACCGGCAAGGGCAAGGTGGAGGTCAGCCGCTTCAAGGGCCTCGGCGAAATGATGGCAAGCCAGCTCAAGGAAACCACCATGGATCCTCGGCGGCGAACATTGCTGAAGGTCGTGATCCGCGAAGAGGATCGGGAGGAAACGGTCGACTCTGTCGAGCGTTTGATGGGCAACAAGCCTGAAGCACGCTTTGCCTTCATCCAGGAGCGCGCCACCTTCGCCGCTGAAAAGGACCTGGTCGACCTCTGAACACCAAAATGTCGCAGGAAGTTGATTTGCCTCTGCATGGGGCAATGACCTACGCGTTGCGACTAAATCACGGGAAAATCATGTCTTCTTCTACTCTTCCAGCGGCGAGCTATGACCGCGTCGCCATCGCATTCCATTGGACGATTGCCGTCATGATCTGCTTTCTGGCCGCCGTTGGGCTGCGGCTGGATTCGATGCCAAATGCGGACAAAGCCTATTGGGTGAACATGCATGTCTGCTTCGGGCTCGTCTTTTTCCTTTTGGTGATCGGCCGGCTGGTCTGGCGAATCGGGCATAAGCCACCGCCGCTGCCGTCAAGTGTCGACGCATTTACGCGCAAGACCTCAACTGGCGTTCATCACCTGATGTATGCCCTGATCCTTGTCATTCCGATGGTTGGCTTTGTCGCGCTCGCCTGGCATGGCCGCGGGTTCGACTTCGGCCTTTTCAAGATAAGTCCGGGAATTGCGTCCAACAAAGTCATTTACCCGGTGGCTGAAGACGTCCACGGAATGCTTGTCTACCTGCTGCTGGCTCTTGCGGCATTGCACGCCGCCGCGGCAGTCTGGCATCAGTTCATCCGCAAGGACGGCCTGATTTCTCGTATGCTGCCGTAAGATCAAGTCAGCTAAGTTAACGCGCTAACTCGACATTTACCCTAATCCTCGATCATCAACTCTGATGAAGTGAGGTTGAGCATGTCGATTCTGTCGCGTTTTGCCAAAGATAGCCGGGCCAGCATGCTCAAGCCGATTGCCGGCAGCGCGGCCATCATTGCGTTTGCGAGCCTCGCGGTGACCCAGGTGCTCGACAAGGCGACTCGCGAAGGCGGCTTGCCGCATATTTCGATTATTGCCTCACCGGGGGACGACGCACTGCGGATGGCTTCAATGCCTCGGCCAACGGGTGCTGGCCTGTCCTCATCGACGGGCTATGACGAGACGCCTGTCGCTTCGATTGGCGGTCGCCCCATGCCCCACATCGTCCTGGACCCCTGCAACGGCGTGCAGCGCTGAGCTCGTCCGAGATTCCGGGAATTCAGTTGACTTTCTGGTGATTGCGCATATGTCTGACTGCGGTGCAGCAGAGGCCCACGCGTGCCCCTCACCGATTCCGCTGCAAATCGTGCGGCGTGTTTTCACCTTAGCTCACGCGTAAATCGGCGCTCCCTCGGCGAAAGCCGCGTCCGCCGACGCTCAGGCAACCATACGAATGACATTTCAGGAAACGGGGCTGAGCCCCAAAGTCCTTCAGGCCGTTCAAGCGGCCGGTTATACGACACCTACACCGATTCAGGCTCAGGCCATCCCCCACGCCCTCGCGGGTCGAGACGTCCTCGGCATCGCCCAGACCGGCACCGGCAAGACTGCCGCTTTCACCCTTCCGATGCTCTGCCGCCTTGAACAGGGTCGTGCGCGGGCTCGCATGCCGCGGACCCTGATCCTCGAGCCAACCCGCGAACTCGCGGCACAGGTGGAAGAGAGCTTCGTCAAATACGGCACGAACCACAAACTCAACGTCGCCCTGCTGATCGGCGGCGTCTCCTTCGGCGACCAGGAAGCCAAGATCATGCGCGGCGCAGACGTGCTGATCGCCACGCCGGGCCGGCTTCTCGACTTCTTCGAGCGCGGCAAGCTGCTGCTGAACGGCATAGAAATCCTCGTCATCGACGAGGCGGACCGCATGCTCGACATGGGCTTCATCCCGGACATCGAGAAGATCTGCAAGCTTGTCCCATTCACCCGCCAGACGCTGTTCTTCTCGGCCACCATGCCGCCGGAGATCACCCGCCTGACCGAGCAGTTCCTGCACAATCCGGTGCGTGTTGAAGTGGCCCGTGCCGCCTCGACAGCCACAACCATCACCCAGGGGCTCGTTGCATCCCATGGTGGCGGCGCCAAGCGCGAGACCCTTCGCCGGCTCATTCGCAGCGCAGAAAACCTCAAGAACGCGATCGTCTTCTGCAATCGCAAGCGCGATGTGGCGGTCCTGCACAAGTCGCTCCTCAAGCACGGCTTCAAGGCTGGCGCGCTGCATGGCGACATGGACCAGCTCGCCCGCATGGCCTCGCTCGAAGCCTTCAAGACAGGCGATGTCGACCTGCTGGTCTGCTCGGATGTGGCGGCCCGTGGCCTCGACATTCCGGATGTGAGCCACGTCTATAACTTCGACGTCCCGACCCATCCGGAAGACTATGTCCACCGCATCGGCCGCACGGGTCGCGCCGGTCGCCTGGGCACTGCGCTGACCATAGTCACAAGCTCCGACGTGAAATATGCGGATTCGATCGCCAAACTGATCAACCGTCCGATCGAATGGTTTGGACCTGACCTCTCGAACCTGCCCGAGAACACGTTCGTCGAGCGCGACCATGGGGAAGACCGTGGTCGCAGCCGCGACCGCCATCGGGGTGGTCGTGACCGGGATCGTGATCGCAGCCGCGAATCGGCCTCTCGTGCGGAGCGCTTCCAGAGCATCGAGCCCATCACGGCTGCTGTGGCGGCTCCCGAAGAGCAGCCTCGTGAGCGTCCGCGTCGCGAGCGTGAGGAACGTCGGCCGCGCGCCGAGCGTCCCGTCCGCGAAGAACGTCCTGCCCGCGAGGAGCGTCCTGCACGTGAAGAGCCGCGCGCCGCACCTCGCGCTGCGGCTCCTGCCGGAAATCGCCCCCAGCGTCCGGAGCGTCGCTATCGCCAGGATGACGACGATACGCCAGTGGTAGGCTTGGGGGATCACGTCCCCTCCTTCCTCCTGCGGCCGGTCAAGCTTCGTCCGCTCAAGGAAGCGGCCGTCGAGGACTGAACGCCGCAATCACATTGCAATCACGAAGCGCCTCCGAACCCTGTTCGGGGGCGCTTTGGCTTTCGACAGGGCTTCCTGTTGGCTACACAAGGGTTATGCTGCAAAGACCGGCAAAGACCGGATCTGGAGGAAACCCGTGGGACTCTTTCATCGCCGTGCCGCTCTCGCGCTCGCAGCTGCCTTATTTTCATTCCCGGCGCTCGCTGCCGACAAAGTCAATGTTGGTGTGCTCAACGCTGCAGGAGACGTCGGCCTCTTCATCGCGGAGGCCCGGGGCTATTTCAAAGCCGAGGGGCTCGACGTCACGCTGAACCCGCTCGATTCCGCTGTGAAGATGATGCCGCTGCTGGGCACCGGCGATCTCGACGTGGGCGGTGGTGCGACCTCCGCCAGCCTCTACAACGCCGCCGAACGCAAGATCGACGTGCGCGTGGTGGCTTCGCGTGCCCGCACCGCGCCGAAATATCTCTATCAGGCCCTCATCATCCGGAAGGATCTGGTGGACAGCGGTCGCTACAAGACCTTCGCTGACCTCAAGGGCATGAAGCTGGCCTTCGCCTCGCCGGGATCGACGCCATTGTCCTCTCTCAACGAGGTAGCGAAGAAGGCCGGATTCAAGCTCTCCGACGTCGACATCACCTACATGAATTTCGGCGCGCAAGTGGCCGCCCTGCAAAGCAAGGCCATCGACGGGACCATCATGGTCGAACCCTACCTTGGACAGGCGATCGCAAGCGGTGCTGCCGTGAATATCGCACCGACTGAAGACTACTATCCCGCAGCGGAAGTCTCGCTCCTGCTCTATGGCGACAAGTTCATCAAGGAGCGTCCCGATGTTGCGCGACGCTTCATGAAGGCCTTTTTACGGGGTGCGCGAGACTTCAATGACGTGATTGCCGACGGACGCTGGAAGTCCGGTCCGGCAGCAGATGATGTGATCAGGATTTTTGCCAAGGGCGTGAACATGCCCGAAGCGACCATCAGAAACATGACACCTCAATATGCAGATCCGGACGGCAAGGTGAACGTCTCGAGCCTGCGGACCGACCTCGCCTATTTCAAGGAAGCAGGCGATGTCACATCGAAGACCATCACCTCGGACATGATCGTGGACCTGAGCTTTGCAGAGAAGGCGGCGGCGGAACTCGGGCCCTACAAGCCGAAACAATGAATACACCTGGCAAGGCTGCCTTTTCGAAATAATAAACGTGTCATCCGGGGAGAATGAAATGATGGCGCATCTGCGCGCTTGGGCGCTCGGCATCCTTGCGACCTTCGCCACGGTGCAAAGCGGTGTGGCTGCGGACCACGTCTCGGTGGGCGTCGTGGGTAACAGCTCGGATGCCGGCTTCTACATCGCCATGGACAAGGGTTACTTCCGGGATGAGGGACTCGATGTCGAGTTCGTGCCGTTCGACGGTGCACAGAAGATGGTCGCCCCACTTGGCACAGGCGATCTTGATGTTGGCGGAGGCGCGGCCAGCGCCAGCCTGTATAACGCAGCGGCCCGCCAGATTGGCATCCGCATCGTTGCAGACCGCTCAGGGATGGGCACCGGCTATCAGTTCCAGACACTCATGATCAGGAAGGCTCTCGTCGACTCCGGGCGTTTCAAGTCCTACGCGGATCTCAAGGGCCTTAAATTCGCGCTGCTTGCACCCGGCGGCAGTCCAGGTTCAACGCTGAACGAAGCCGCTATCAAGGGCGGCATTCGCTATGAAGAGATCGAGCGGATCTACCTGCCCTTTCCCGCACAGGTCGGGGCCTTCAAGAACAGTGCCGTCGACGCCTCCCTGATGATCGAGCCCTTTGCCTCGACAATTGTGAATGCAGGCGATGGCGTACGTTTCGCCAGTACGGAAGACTTCTATCCCGGCGACCAGATCGGCATGGTGTTCTTTGCGGAAAAGTTCATCCAGACAAAGAAGGCGCTTGGCCTGAAATTCATGCGTGCCTATGTGCGCGCGCTACGCGATTACAATGATGCAGTGAAGGATGGGCGCTTTTCCGACAGCCCCAAGGGCAAGGACATCACCCGCATCATGGCCAAAAATCTGGGTTTGAAGGACGAGGAGGTTCAAGCCACCTACGTGCCGGCGATCAATCCGGACGCACGTCCAAATCAGGACAGCCTGCGTAAGGATCTCGCCTTCTTCAAGGCCCAGGGTGATGTAACCGATCAGAAAGTGACCGTGGAGCAGCTCATGGATCTTTCCTTTGTGGAAAGTGCCGTCCGTGAGCTGAGTCAGTATAAGCCGTCGCACGACTAAAAAGGAAAAAGACGAATGAGGACATTCTTCAAGGCACTGGCCGCCCTGATCTTCTGTGGCGGCTCTGCTATGGCAGCTGATGCAGTCAGTGTAGGAACCGTCGGCAACAGTTCAGATGCCGCCTTCTTCATCGCTTACGGCAAAGGCTACTGGAAAGCCGAAGGGCTGGACGTATCGTTCGTTCCTTTCGACACCTCCGCGCGCATGATCGCTCCGCTCGGTCGCGGCGATCTGGATGTCGGCGCAGGAACGGCAAATGCCGCGCTCTATAATGCAGCGGGACGCGACATCGCTATCAAGATCGTGGCAGACCGCTCACGCACGGAGCCCGGCTCACGGTTCCAGGTCCTGACGATCCGCAAGGAGCTGATCGACAGCGGCGCTGTGAAGAGCCTTGCCGATCTCAAAGGCAAGAAGATTGCGCTGGTGACCACGGGTGGCAGTCAGGACGCAACTCTCAATGAGGCCGCGAAGAAGGGCGGCATCAAATGGGAAGACATCGAGAAGGTCTATCTCGCTTTCCCGCAGCAGATTGCCGCCTTCAGCAATGGAGCCATCGACGGCTCCATCATGGTCGAGCCCTTTGGCAGCAATGCCGAGAAGGCAGGTGTAGCAAAGATCTTTTTGCCAACCGAGGATTTCATCACTAACGACCAGATCGGAATGGTGTTCTTCTCGGAGAAGTTCGCCAAGGATCGGAAGGATGTGGGCGTACGTTTCATGCGCGGCTATATCCGAGCGCTACGGGACTACAATGATGCGGTCGACAAGGAAGGTCGCTTTTCCCGCGGCCCAAAGGGGCAGGAACTGGTGAAGCTGATCGCCTCACAGCTCAACATGAAACCTGAGGTCATTGCCGATGCCTTTACACAGGCCATCGATCCCAATGGTCGCGTCAATGAAGCGAGCATGCGCCGCGCCCTCGACTTTTTCAAATATGAAGGGCTGATCAGCGCTTCTAATGTCGCGGTTGAGCAAATCCTCGACAACAGCTTCGTTGAGTCCGCCCTGAAGGACCTTGGTCCCTACACGCCGGCCAAGGAATAAGTCTCCCAAGGACACGGCCGGTGCTGGACAGCACCGGCCGGCATGGCATCATGTCCTCACTGGCCAATCCCCTTGAGGGCAGCAAAAGGCCAGACCGGGAGGAATGAACCATGTGGGCTGCAGCCCTGCGCATGAGTGCGCTCTGCCTTGCGATCACCCTGCCCTTGCAGGCGCGGGCAGAAACCGCCGAGGATTTCTATCGCGGCAAGCCCCTGACACTCGTGGTGAGTTCGGCAACCGGCGGCGGCTATGACCTGCTGTCGCGGGTCGTCGCCAAGCACATGCCGCGTCATATGCCCGGCAACCCAACCATCGTCGTGCGCAACATGCCCGGCGCCGGTGGCGTGGTTGCAACGAACCATCTCTATAACGTCGCCTCGAAGGATGGACTGACATTCGGCCAGTTGCAGAACACGCTGCCTTTTGAGCCGCTGCTTGGCAACAAGGAGGCGCTTTATGATTCAAGCAAGTTCAACTGGCTTGGTTCGCAAAGCTATGAAACGGGACTGTTCATTGTCTGGGGCGGCGCGCCCGTCAAAGACATCGCCGACATTCAGAAGCGAGAAGTCTCGGTTGGCGCCCCAGGCCTCAATTCGACGCCGAGCTTCAACACGCGCCTGCTTGCGGAAACCCTCGACCTGAAGCTGCGCATCGTGCTCGGCTATCCGGGTCAGAATGAAGTCTTCCTCGCCATGGAGCGTGGGGAAGTCGAGGGTTTCCCGACCTTCTACTCATCGCTGATGTCGACGCGACCGAACTGGATCAAGGATGGCAAGATCAAGATGATCGCCCAGTTCGGCCCCGAGCCCGAGCCTGCCATCAAGGAGGTTCCCTTCGCGGCCGATATCGTGAAGGATCCGGAGCGGGCGCAATTGCTGAGGGCAGCGGCGGCTCCTCTTGCCCTTGGGCGCCCCTTTGCTGCACCCCCCGGCGTGCCAGAGGACCGGATCGCTCTTCTGCGCAGGGCGCTGGCAGAGACCTTCGCGGATCCCGAATACCTTGCGGAGGTGACGAAGCTCAATCTCCCCGTCAACAGGCCGCGCACCGGGGAACAACTGCAGGCGATCATCGACGAAGTGTGGCATATGCCGCCAGCAGCCAAGGAGCGGCTGCGCAAGCTCAGCGGCATGTGACGATGGCAAAGACGACGCGGGCGACCCAGGCGGCAGCTGCTGCAAGGGTCACATATACGGTGCACGGCTACGACTACGACCCGGAAGCGCCCGCCATTGGCCTGCAGGCGGCTGAGGGACTGGGCGTGACACCGGCTGAAGTTCTGAAGACGTTGATGACGCTGGTGGACGGCAAGCCCGTCTGTGTCCTGCTCGCCTCTGACCGCGAGGTGAACATGAAGAAGCTCGCATCAGCCATGGGCGGCAAGTCCGCCCAGATGATGAAGCCCGCCGATGCAGAACGGGCGACGGGTTATGTTGTGGGAGGGATCAGCCCCTTCGGGCAGAAAAAGCCCGTGCCGGTGATGGTGGACGCCCCAGCGCTCGAACAGGCCATGGTTTTTGTGAACGGCGGCCAGCGAGGGCTGCAGATCCGGCTTGCACCGAAAGATCTGGTTGCGGCATTGAGGGCGAAGACAGCCGACCTATCGGCCTGAGTGACGCGGACCTGGAGGTCCGCGATCCACATTCAGCGTGCCGCTTCCACGTCGTCTGGTTTGACCGGCTCGATGGCGACACTCTCGCCGCAGCCGCAGGCTGACGTCTGGTTCGGGTTGTGGAAGACGAAGCCTGAAGAGAGCTTCGTTGTCTCGAAATCCATCTCGGTGCCCAGAAGAAACAGCAAGGCCTTCGGGTCGATCAGGACCTTGA